>CALDSM010000713.1 GCA_937923585.1 uncultured bacterium | reverse complement strand
CAACATGGTGACGGAGGTGCAGATCGAGGCGTCGCGCAGGCTTATAAAGAGCATGCGCGGCAATCCCGGGGCACAGCAGACCCTGTGGGCTGCCAGCGGATCCGAGGGCGTTCAGAAGGCGATGTGGGCCGCGATGCACCGTCACCCCGAACGCAACATTTTGGTGGCCACGCGCGGAGGTTTTCATGGCAAGAAGGGTCTCGCGGCCGACGTGTCGGGCGAGACCAGCCCCAACCCGAACGTGCGGTTCATCTCGTTCCCGATGGGCGGCGGCGAGCCGCCGGCGTTTTACCGGGCCGAACTGGACGCCATTTGGAATGAATCGCCGGACCGGGTGGCCCTGCTGATCACCGAGCCCTATCTGGGCGCCAAGGGCTCCTATCACCCGCCGAAATGGTATCACCCGCTTCTGGAGCAGTGGTGCCGCGAGCACGGCATTCCCTTCATCTTCGACGAGGTGCAGGCCTGTTTTGGCCGCACAGGCAACATGTACGCATGGCAGAGCTACAACGTGCAGCCGGACCTGGTCGTGCTGGGCAAGGGCGTGGCCAGTGGTGTGCCCGCGGCGGTGGTCGTGGGCCGCGGCGACCTGATTGGCTCGCTGCACTACGGCGAGGCATCGGACACCTTCTCCGGCGCGACTGAGGCGTGCGCCGCCGTGTGCGCCACGCTGGACGTGTTCGAGGACGAAAAGGTGGTGGCCCACGCCCGCCGCGCGGCCAAATGGCTGCGCAGGGGGCTCGACGGGCTGAAAAAGAAATTCCCCTTCATTTTGGAGGTGCGCGGCGAGGGCCTCGTGTACGGCGTGGACATCGTGGACGCGGCCACGGCGGACGCCTGCGTGGTGGAGGCCTACCGCGCCAAACCCAGACGCGGTGTACACTTGCTGGGTCCCCTGGCGACCAAGGTGCTGCGGGTCAGCCCGCCGCTGACCATCACCCGCGACGAGGTGGACGAGGCGGTGGCACTGCTGGCCGAGGCATGGTCGCGCATCGGCTGATTCCAGAAAAAACTTGAAGTCTGTCCCCATGTGGAGTACTTTATGCGTTTGATTTCCGTGTTTGTGTGACTCTTTTGTGCCCCGGGCATGATTCCCCCGACCAAATCCCCGTAGGACCTGGAAAGCGGGGCATCTGCCGGCGCAATGCACCCGATGAGGACCATCCCATGAAGCGTATGTTCGTGTTTGCAATGCTGCTGGCGGCGCTGTGCTGCCTGGGCGCGGTGGCCCAGGACAACGCAAACGCGCAGCCGGCCGACCCCGCGGCGGCGGCCCCGGCCCCGGCCAACCAGGAGAAGAGCACCGTGACGTTGCAGAATGACATTGACACCGTGAGCTACGCCATTGGCGTGCAGATTGGCAAAAGCATCAAGGGCGGCGGCATCGAAATCAATCCCGATGTCGTGATGGCCGCACTGGGCGACGTGTTCAAGGATCGCGCCCTTGCCATGACCGACCAGCAGATGATGGAAGCCCAGATGAAGCTGCGCGACCAGGTACAGGCCAAGCGCGCCGAGCAGAAGAAGGTGGATGATGAAAAGCGCAAGGTCGAGGGCGACAAGAACGTGAAGATCGCCGAGGATTTCCTTGCCGAGAACGGCAAGAAGGACGGCGTGAAGACGACCGCCAGCGGCCTGCAGTACCAGATTCTGACCGAAGGCACCGGCGCGAGCCCCAAGGCGGACGACGAGGTGACCGTGCATTACAAGGGCACGCTCCTTGACGGGACCGTGTTCGACAGTTCCTACGACCGCAAAGAGCCCGCCACCTTCACCGTGAAGCAGCTCATCCCCGGCTGGGTCGAGGCGCTGCAGCTCATGAAGGAAGGCGGCAAGTACAAGCTGTTCATCCATCCGAAGCTCGCCTACGGCGACCGCGGCGCGGGCCAGATTCCGTCCAATTCCGCGCTGATCTTCGAAATGGAACTGCTCAAGATCAAGACAGGCAGTCCGTCCGTCGAGATCAAGACCCCCGCCCCGGAAGCCGCCGGGGGCAGCCAATGATCAGGTCCTAGTCAAGCGATTTTCACCGGCCGCCCGGAAACACTTCGGGCGGCCGGTGCTGTTTTTGGGGGAGAAGGCGGAAATACGCGCCGATCATGGGCGATATGGACTGAATGGACCGTACGGACCCCGCGAGTCGCCGCTGCCTGAACCCTGTCCATTTCGTCCACCGGGCGCCCGGCACCCCGAATCAAGCGCGATAGAGGGAATGCCCTATGCCCATGGCAGCGCGGCAGGCCTCGACGGTTTCCAGCGCCACGGGGGTGACGCGTTTGGCGTTCTCGCGCAGAAAGCCGCGCCAACCTTTTCAGGCAACGGCCGGGTAACCAAGATACTGTCGCCGCTGACAGTGCCTCCTGACGAGTCCACGAATCCGCCGGAGCCAGATAACGTTGTCTCCTATGTGTACGATGGGCGCGCTGGCGGACTACGACTTCCAGTTGGCGGAGTACGCCACCGACATGGACCTTTCCGAGTGCTTCGTGGACTGGACTTATGATGCTTTCGGGCGCAAGGTTG
>CALDSM010000712.1 GCA_937923585.1 uncultured bacterium | reverse complement strand
GACCACCGAGATCTACACTCTTTCCCTACACGACGCTCTTCCGATCTGGGCCAGTGCGAGGAAGTGCTGCGCGCGAACCCGTCCTGGCAGTTCAGCCGTGCCCGGGCGCAAATCACGGACAAAAAGGCCTGGATGGTCGTGGTGGCTCTGATGGGCAAGTGCCTGGGCCACGTGCGCGCAGACGATGCCCTTTTCACCGGCCGGGGCCTTGCCGGGGCGCTTTGTGAATCCCCCGCCCGATACGCCCTGCATTTGAAATTCCTGAAGTCCGATGCATTTCTGCTGCGGCAAGGCTTTGTGCGGCCCTGCGGAGGTGACGCCGAACTGCTGTCGGACAATGCCGAATCGATCCAGGAAACGGAGTATGAACTGACCGACAAAGCTTTGACACTGCTCGGAATTGCGAAGTCCGGCAGCGTCGCCGCAAGAACAGACGCGGACATGCGCGAGCCCCGCATCCGCCTGTCCGACCTTGCCCTTCCCCCCGCCACGGGGGAGGCGGTCGCCATGGCGCTGGGCCACGTGCGGCATTCCGGCAAGCTCATGAAGGACTGGGGACTACGCAACGCCTTTGCCTACGGCACGGGCGTGACCATGCTCTTCTACGGCCCGCCCGGGACCGGCAAAACCGCCACGGCGGAGGCCATCGCCCATGAACTCGGCAGACCGCTGCTGGTCGCCGACTATTCAAAGATTCAGAACTGCTTCGTCGGACAGACCGAGAAGAACATCACGGGCGTCTTTCGCAAGGCGCGCCAATACGGGGCCGTACTGCTGTGGGATGAAGCCGACGCGATGTTTTTTGACCGCGACAGCGCCAGCCAGGCGTGGGAAGTGCGCGACGTAAACGTGCTGCTCCAGCAGGTCGAGCGGTTTGAGGGCGTGTGCATACTCTCGACCAACCGGAAGGTCACGCTCGACAAGGCGCTGGAGCGCCGAATCAGCGCCAAGATCGAATTTCCCCGGCCGGACCGCACCCTGCGCGCGGTCATCTGGAAGAAGCTGTTGCCGAGGAGAATGCCTGTCGCCAAGGATGTGGTCCTGGCGGAACTCAGCACCGCCGACCTTTCCGGAGGCGAAATCAAGAATGTTATTCTGAACGCCGCACGCCTGGCCTGCATCCGTTCCGAGGACGGCGCCGTCACGGCTGACGATTTCCGCAGGGCGCTCCGAATGGAAACCGGCGAGCGGTGGTCGCGCAGCGCGCAACGGCCGGCCGGGTTCCGCACGACATGAACGAACACACGCCCGGTTATGACGAGAAGGAATTACCAGCATGACCACCCTGTATTTCGCATACGGTTCCAACATGGACGAGGACCAAATGGCCCGCTGTTGCCCCGGCGCGGAAATGACCGGTATCGGCGTGCTTCGCGGGTATCGCTTCATCATCAATAATCGTGGTTACGCGACGCTGCGCGCTGAACCAGGCTGCACCGTGCCGGGGGTCCTTTGGCGGCTGACCAAGGAACATGTCGCTGCGCTCGACCGTTACGAGGGCTTTGAGAACGGCTTGTACGACAAATGCTTCCGAATGGTGGGCGTATCCGAGTCGGACGCCGTGCGCGCGCTCGTTTACATTGACCACGGCAATCAATCCTTGGGGCTGCCAAAGAAAGGCTACCTGGAGAAGATCATCCAGGCGGCCTGCTGCCTGCCCGAGGAACACATGGCACTACTGTGCAACTGGCCCGAAAAATGCACATTCAGAACGTTCAACGTCCTCGTCAACCGCATAGAGGCGGAAGGCGGCGTCTCTGGGAACGTTGCCCGCCACAAGGACAAACTGGTGGTCCATATCAAGAAATCCCGGCAACGCCTGTTCCTGCAGGCACTCGATACGATTTCACAGAATCCGGCCCTGGCACTGGAAGATGTGCTCGCCGATGTTCTCCTCCGCGAGGCGGAAGAGCGGGCCGCCCAGTATAACCTTGAATGCGCGGGGCGATGCGCCCTCGAATGCGCCTCCATCGGGCGCTTCACGACACGCATCTTTCACCTCCGCGAATTGGAGCGCCTTGCTGAATACCTCACACGAACGAGAGGCGCTTGTGAACTCGCCGGCCAGGGAATCATTGTCACCGCAGACCCGGAGCGGTCCCATGCCCCCGAAGACAAGGTCATCGTCAGCGTGAACGCACCCGTGCTCGCGGCACTGTGGCACACGCTTTTCCATGACGGCCCTGTCACTTCCCCCCGCATCCGTTCCTTTCTCGATGTCTTTGCGACTGCCGCCGATCTCAATCGAAACCGCGAGATGGATCAAGAAGAATTCTGTCGGCTGTTGGACGAGGTAGAGGCGCTGGCCAGTGAGCGGCAAGGGGAACTATCCGCCGAAATTGACGCCATGGGCGCAGGGTAGACACCGTGTCTTGCCGTATTTCGTTTTGGAACTCTGGCAAGGACTCCGCGTCTTTAGTCTGGGCAGGTTCCTGTACTACACTGCCTTAACATCATGCGAGGGCATTACGATGCGAATACTGACGCTGTTGACTGTCTGTTCCCTGCTTGCCGGAATAGCCAGCGCGGATACAAGTAAGCCGGATACGGCACGGATTAAAGCCTTCTGCATTGACTTCAACTGGGGCGACTCGGGCTTTGCACCGCCGGGGATGTATGCCGGGGCTTCGGCTGCGGAGCATCTGGCTTGGTACAAGGGGCTGGGGGTGAACACCATCCAGACCTTTTGTGTGAGTTGTCCGGGATATGCATGGTATCGGAGCGAGGTGGCACCGGTGCAGCCGGGTATGAAGGGGGAGTTTCTCAGGGAGATTACGGAACTGGGCCATGGGGCGGGGATGAAGGTGATGGGGTATTTCTGCATCGGCGGGAACACCTATTGGTGCGAGAAGCATCCGGATGAGGTGCATCCGATTCCGAATTCGATTGCCATTCCGCTGACACGGGCGTATCTGGACTATCTGGGCAAGGTCATCCCCGAGGCGATCAAGAAAACGGGGATTGACGGGTTCATGATTGACTGGGTGTTCAGCCCGATGAACCAGTACCCGGACAAGAAGTACACGTGGCTGGAATGTGAGAAGACGATGTATCAGGAACTCTTCGGCGCGCCCTTCCCCGGCGTGGAGGCGATGGACGCGGACAAGACGAACGCATTCAACCGGCGGGCGGTGGAGCGGTGCTGGCGGGTCATCCACGATTCGGCGAAGGCCGCGAAGCCGGACTGCATCATCTGGCTGAGCTGCTATGATTTGCAGCATCCGCAGATGAAGGGGTGTTCCATGCTGCAGGAGGTGGACTGGGTCATGAACGAGCATTTTGACCCGGCGAAGCTGGAGGCCGTGCGCAGCGCCGTCGGGCCGAAGACGAAGCTCATCCAGTGCATCTGCGGCTGGGGCGACCAGCACAACGCGGACAAGGTGCTCCATGACCCGCGCTTTGCCGGGTTCGGCGTTTACGGCTTCGCCAAAGCAGACCCGAAAACCACGCTTCCGGCGGAGGACGGATCGGGCAACGCGAAGAACATCGCCGCGATGCGGACGTTCTTCACTGCGGTGAAGTGAGGATAATGGGTCAATCTGTACACATGCATTGAGGACACAAGAATTTCACACGAACGCCGTTCTTCTTAAGCACTTGACGGTAAATCCACCAGTCAGTATCTGTTGCGTTCACCACCCGAGGCCTATGGCGACTTGTTCTTGCGGCGGCGACAAATTTCCGGTCAGCCCTGTCGAAAGAAGCCAATTCCGTATCGTCTGGGAATTCCTCAAAATCTTCATTGCTACCGTCACGAGGGGTGAGATGGACAAACTCGCAGCATTGCGGTCTTCCCTGATTCTGGTGTAGCCATTTCATGAACATGTCCCCAAGGCCCGGTTGCCCCGATGGGCTCAGGTGGCGTCTGTACTCCGTCATGATGAGGTTGAGATCATCGAGCACCACAGTGGCCTTTTTCGCCTCAACCAAGGCATCAATGCAGGCCTCAACACAATGTATATCTGCCTGACCGGCCATGCCAATTGCAGTCACCGGAACATTCGTGTCGATCACGAATGCTTTCATGTGGCTTTCTTCTTTCTCGCAATAGCGGCCAGATCGGAAGAGCGTCGTGTAGGGAAAGAGTGTAGATCTCGGTGGT
>CALDSM010000711.1 GCA_937923585.1 uncultured bacterium | reverse complement strand
AGACCGCGCGCAACATGCTCCGCGACCGCGACATGCACATGGCTTTCGACCCCAAGAATTTGCTGGAGGCGTCGGATGCGCCTTACCGGCTGGTTTCCGTACGCGACGGCGAGTACGCCGGTGAGCAGGTGCTTGAACTCACGTTCGACTGCGGCGCCGAGCCGGCCAAGGTCATTATCACAAGCGGCAGCGGCAACGCCGCGCGGGAAATCACCCGCGCCGCCGGAAGCGGAACCGTGCATGCGTCGCGGCCCGTGGGGGGCTGGTTGATCTCCGTGGTGGGAACCAACGCGCCGGACGGGCTGCTTTCGCTGCTTGAAGCCGCGCCGCCCGCCTCCGACGCATCCTCCATTCCCGCCGCCGAAACGCCGCAGGCCGGCATGTCGGCGCCCATCTCCACCGCCGACCCGGCGGAGGGATCCACTCCGGCACCGGAAACGGCCCTGGGTGTGGCTCCTGGAGCGGTCCAGCCGATCCCGGAAACCCCGATTCAGCCTGAACAGCCAACCCCGCCCGCAACTGCGAATCCTGAGCAGGTCAAGGCCTCCGCGCAACCTTCCCCGCTCACCTGACCCCGCCGCCGCGCGTCACTTGAACGTCGGCGGGTCCGTGCTTGACGGGCTGGTGAATTCCGATACCGGGGTCCCTGCCCTTGCCGCCGCGCATGCCGCAGGTTTAGAGTAGTAGCACCTGTGTGAAATGTAGGGGAACCGACAATGAAGACAACTTGGCGTCTTCGGGCGTTTGAAGCGGCTTGCCTTGTGGGTTTCTTGGGCATCTTCTTATCCGTTCAATTGGTGTTGCTGCCACAGATCAAGGAACTTCTTAAATCCTTTGGCGGCAGGCCGCCTGGTCTGGCCGCATCTGCCTTGAACATTCATGACTACCTTCAACCCGCGTGGTTTGCTGTTCTCTTGGGCGTGGCAGCGACGGCAGTCATGTTCGCCGTTTCGCAAGTATGGCATTGGCGCATGCCGGATTGGCCTTGGGTTCCCGTGCGAGTCATCCTGGCAATTGGAACAGCGCTGGTCTTGTTTGTGGCTTTGGCAATTTTCCCCATCCTCCCTATGTAGTGCGAATGTCTGTAACGTGCGCAAACTGTCCTCATTGGGCTCTCTTGCCGCCGCACGTACCGCTGGTTTAGAGTAGCGCATCCATTGTTGGCCGCGATGTCCTTGCCATAACCTTCGGAAGGTATGCCCCATGAAGACCATGTTCCCGCTGTTCGCCGTCCTGCTAAATATTGCCGTCCTTCCCGCCTTCGCCGCGGATGTCGCGCAGCCGGGACCGGACCGCACCTCCTTTCAGGAGGGCGGCGGCTACAGCCCGAAGCTCGACATCGGGTCTGACATGGCGATGGTCTACGGCGTGGGCACGGACTTTGTCGCCCGCGCGCAGTCCTGGCGCGAGAAGGGCTACGTCATCGGGATGATGACGGGGATTGCCTGGGGCGGCTACCAGGACTATTACCTGGGGCCGAACGGCCTGAAGAAGGAGGAGATTCAGACCGAGAAGAGCGGCAAGCTCATCATGCACGGGGAGAACATCGGCTACAACGTCCCGACCGATGCATACATCGAGTACATCAAGAAGTACTGCGAGCCTGCGGTGGACGCGGGCGCGCAGGCAATCTTTTTCGAGGAACCCGAGTTCTGGACACGCGCCGGGTGGAGCGAGGCGTTCAAGCAGGCGTGGCAGGCCTATTACGGCGAACCCTGGCAGGAGCCCGACTCGAAGCCGGAGGCGCAGTACCGCGCAAGCCGGCTCAAGTACGAGCTGTATTTCAAGGCGCTGCGCGAGGTGTCGAAACACGTAAAGGAGCGCGCCGCGTCGCAGGGCAGGCAAATCGAATGCCACGTGCCGACGCACTCGCTCATCAACTACTCCCAGTGGGGCATCGTCAGTCCCGAGTCGCACCTGATGGACATCCAGGAGATGGACGGCTACATTGCGCAGGTGTGGACCGGCACGGCCCGCACGAAGAACTGGTACCAGGGCAAGAGGGCCGAGCGCACCTTCGAGACGGCCTATCTCGAATACGGGCAGATGCTCGGCATGGTGCGGCCAACGGGCCGCAAGGTTTGGTTCCTCGCCGACCCCATTGAGGACAACCCGAATTACAGCTGGAGCAACTACAAGCTCAACTACGAATGCACCGTCATCGCATCGTTGTTCTGGCCCGAAGTCTTCCGCTACGAGGTCATGCCGTGGCCGGGCCGCATCTTCCAGGGCACGTACCCGAAAGTGGACCTCGACACCAAGTCGGACGCGAAGGAAGGCATCCCCGCCGAATATGCGACGCAGTTGCTCGCGGTCATCAACGCGCTCAACGACATGGACCAGCCGGTCGTGTCCTACGACTGCGGGACGCGCGGCATCGGCGTCATCATCTCCGACTCGATGATGTTCCAGCGGGCAAACCCGGAGCGAAGCGACCCGGACCTGGGCCAGTTCTACGGCCTCGCGCTGCCCTTTGTGAAGGCGGGTGTCCCGCTTGAAGTCATCCAGATGGAGAACCTGCCGCAGGCGAACACGCTCAAGGACTGCAAGGTCGCGCTGCTCAGTTATGAAGGCCAGAAGCCGCTCAAGCCGGAGTACCATGACCAGTTGGCGGCGTGGGTGCGCGGGGGAGGATGCCTGCTCTTTGTGGATGACAACTCCGACCCCTACCACCGCGTCCGCGAATGGTGGAATGACCAGGGCAAGAACGATGCGACGGCGTCCAACGATCTGCTGAAACGCCTGGGTGTCACCGACGCTGCCCACTCCGCGCCGGAGGCGGTGGGCAAAGGCTGGGTGCGCGTCATGGCCACCCGTCCGGGCCTTTTGCAGAAAAGCCCGGACGGCGCGCAGCAGGTGCGCGACGCCGTGTCGGGCCTGCTGGAAAAGTGCGGCGAAACGCTCAAGACGCAGAACTACCTCAAGTTACAGCGCGGCCCCTATGTCATTGCCTCGGTCATGGAAGAGTCGGTGTCGGATGGGCCGCTCAGGCTCCAGGGCGAATTTGTGGACCTTTTCGATCCGATGCTTCCCGTCGTGAACGAAAAGGAATTGAAGCCGGGCGAGCGTGTCCTGCTGTATGACATCACGTGGGCGCGCTCACAGGGCATAAACCGGCGGGTGGCCGCGGCATCCGCGCGCATCCGCGACGAACGTTCGGCCGAGGACGCGGCCCGCAAGTTCACGACCCGCGGTCCCGAAGGCACCCGCGCCCGCGCACGCATCCTGTTGACGGAGGAACCGGCGGGTGTGACCACGGACCCGCCCGTGCCCGTGGCAACCCAGTGGGACAAGAAGAGCCGCACGCTCTGGCTTGACTTTGACAACGCCGCGAATGACATCGCCTTCACCGTCGAGTGATGCAGAAAGGGCTGCCGTCACGGCTACTATGGAGTGCGGTGGCAGCGACACCGCTTTGGCTGCAATGGTGCAAAGACCCCAAACCATCGCTGTGTCCCAGCCAAAGCGGTGTCGCTGCCACCGCACTCCAAAAAGATGTGCCGCCGCAGTCGAATAAGGAGTCTTGGAATATGAGTCTCTCGCGTAGGGATTGGTTGCTTGGGACGAGTGCGGGTCTGGTTACAACATGGATGGCGGCGGCGCAGGGCGGGGAAATGCCGCCGGTAACGCGGCCGCGGGCGACTTCGGGCGACAGCACTGTCGAGCCAGCATGGGACGAACGTCTTACGATGACGGTAGGGCCGAAGGACGCGGACATCGTGGGTGCCACGGACCGGGCGATTCAGGCGGCGGTGGATTATGTGGTGCGGCTGGGCGGGGGCACGGTGAAGATCCTGCCGGGCGAGTACCGGCTGCGCAACGCGGTGCGTCTTCAGTCGGGCGTGCGACTGCTGGGCAGCGGCGACGACAGCGTGCTGGTCAAGGAAGCCTCGGTGGAGACAACGCTGGCCGACGACACGGACTGGTATGACCAAGAACTGACACTGGCGAACGCGGACGGGTTCCGCGTGGGCGACGGGGTGGTGCTGATCACGAAGAGCCCGCACGACGGCGGGCGGGATGTGTCCAAGCACACGCTCGTGGCGCGCAGCGGGAACCGGTTCAAACTGGACAAGGCGCCGCGGATGAATTACTGGAAGGAGATGAAGCCGACGGTCGCGACGCTGTTCCCCATGATCACAGCGGAGGAGACGGCGGATTTCGCGATTGAGGACCTGGCGCTGGACGGCAACCGCGCGAACAATGCGTTTTTGAACGGCAACTATGCGGGATGCATCTGGATACAGGATTGCAGCCGGATCGCCATCCGCGGCGTCACGGCGCGCAACGGCAACGGCGACGGCATCAGTTTTCAGGTGTGCCACGATGTATCGATTGAGAATTGCCATAGCCACGGCCACGCGGGGTTGGGCATGCATCCGGGTTCCGGGGCGCAACGCCCGGTGTTGCGGGGCAACCTCATCGAAAGCAACGCCATCGGCCTCTTCTTCTGCTGGGGGGTGAAGTACGGCCTCGCCGAGAAGAACACCATCCGAAACAATGAAACCGGGATCTCCATCGGGCACCGCGACAACGAAAACC
>CALDSM010000710.1 GCA_937923585.1 uncultured bacterium | reverse complement strand
CTCCATTGCCCTCTCGCCTGCCAACGTACTGCCTGCCAGGAAGTGGCTCAACATTGTCCGGGAATGTTCTTGGATTGAAGCACCCGATGGGGTAATTATGTGGTTACTGGCCGATTTTGTCAAGATATTGTTACATGCGATGTCTGCCTTTGCGGGGTCCGCCGCTGTTCGGACCGCGTTTGCGGAGCGTTGTCCACCACAAAACGTATGGCGCGGCCTTTGGCCGCAGCCGCAGAAAGCGAAAGATTGGAATCACGGATTACACGGCACGACCCATGGCCGCGACCACAAAAAGGAGAATGCTTGAATCGCGGAAGTGCACGGAAGGGAACGGGGGTGAGACACCTCGCAGCGCAGGGCGTTCTTTTTCCGTCCCTGCGTTGCCTTGTCTCCTCTTCCGAATTCTCTGGTTGCAACCGGGTGCCGCGCTGTGCTGCGGTCGTCCCATTTGTCCCATTCTGTATGCTGTTTATCTCTTTGTTTCTCGCAACAAGAACGGAAACCGTCGTATGACAGCAACAACTTCACCGGTCCTTCTGCCGGTCTGTCTCACCGCGCTGACGGTGTTGTGCTGCGCGCTTCCGGCGGCAGCCGCGCCCGTCCCCATGGAAGTGCTGGCGCACGCCGATGACTATACCTTCGGTTATTACCCCTACGGGTGGCGGCGCGACGAGAAAGACCCTGTCATCCGCTACGCGGTGCAGACCAACCGCTACGCGATGCTGGTGGACGCGTCGGGCGGGCGGATAACGCGGCTGGGTCCCTTGCGTCCGCCCGAGAAGGCCGTGCAAGCCGCGGTGCGGGGCAACGAGTTGCTGAACGCGCTGCCCAACGCCGAACTTGACCTGGCAATCGTGTGGAACGGCCATGCCTTTCCCATGGTCTCCGGCGCGGGCACACCGGATCAGGTGCGCCTGCAGCATGTGGGCAAGTATATGCAGCAATTCCAGTTCCCCGTGACCCAAATCGGCGGGCAGGCGTCCGGTGCGGGACTGGAGGGCGCGAGCGCGTGGATTGACGGCTATTGCTGGCCGGACCGGCTGTCACTGGAGGCCAAATATGACTGGCGCGAAATCACGGCGCTGCCCTCTTCGGAGAGGAAAGACGTGGTGCTGGCCGCCATGCTCAAGGTTCCCGACACCTATCCCATCGTCGAGATGCTCGGCGTAGATGACGCCTGGCAACCGGCGCAGGGCACGAATGAACGCGCGATCCTGATGTGCAACGAACGGGGCGAGGGCATTGCCCTGCTGTGCCTGCCCGGTGCGGGCCAGCACGTGCGGCGCGATGACAACGGCCGCCTGCTGCTGGAAACCGACCCGTTCACGTTCCGCGCGCCCGCGCAGCAGACCTTTGCCTGCGTCGTCGTTCCCTCGCTGGACGTGCGCAGCGCCGCGCTGCGCGAGCTGCGCCAAATGGCCGCGGGCGTCAACGGCGCTTTGCAGGTCAGCGCCGCAGGCGTTGTGCCCTATACCGGCGCACTGCAAACCGCCTACGATCCCGTGCGGGGCTGGTGGCAGGTCATCCTGGGCGACAACAACGACCTGAACACGATGGAACAGGTGCGCGTGACGGTGAACAACGCCGCGGCCGATCCCGCCGCGCTCCGGTTCAGCTTTGCCAAGGCGGGCGGCGGGTTTCCCATCACGGGCATGTCGCCCGTACTGCGCGACGGCGACGGCTGGCCGCTCGGCCTGCCCGTGCAGATTTCCAAGAACTGGCACACCACGCCGGTCTGGTTTCACGGCCTCACCATGCTGGACGTGGCCCCCGGCGCGCCCCTCGATTTCGAATTCGACCTCGCCTACGGCTTCTGGGGCGGCGTGCCCGCCGTGTCGCACGCGCAGTTGTGCCTCGTCGGCTATGGCGGCAACCAGTTGTGGGACGAAATGGCCGTCGGCTCCTTCGGCGAAAGCATCACCTACGACCCCGACGTGAACCTGACGCGGTCCATGGTGGACGACATCCGCCCGCTCATGGTCTGGGGCATGGGCGACAGACCGCACATCAAGTGGAGCTGGACGCACAATGTCGGCGGCTGCGACTTCCTGACGCTGTTCCTGAAGGACCAGCCCAGGCGCCAGTTCCTGCGCCGCCAGAAGACGCTCTACAGCAGCTACGGCCCGGTCGTCTCCGATGTGACCTATGCGGGCGAAACGCCCGACGGCGCGATCCAGTCCCGCGTGCGCACCCAGACTTGGCGCGTGGACGACTATGTGCGCGCGCTCTACACGCTGCGATACCGCGTGGTGAAGCCGGTGGACAACATTGACCGGCTCGCCTTCTTCCAGCTCGGCGCGGACCGCTACAACGACATCGCGTTCCGGCACATCGCGCGCGGCACCCTCAACGGACTGGACGAGGCCTGGGAACCCGAGAAAGGCGGCCACAGCTACAGCCGCAGGGGCGAGCCGCTGAACGGCCCATTCCCCTGGATGGGTATGTACGGGATCAACAAGGACACCCCGCGCCCCTTCCCGCCCAACGACCAGGGCGCGCTCGGAGACAAGGCCTTTGTCGTGCGCGAATGGAAGGCCAGACTCGGCGGCAGCGACTGTCCTGTGCCCTGCTATTCCGTCTACGGCACCAAAGACGGCTGGGACGGGGCATTGGTCGAACTGTCGCCGCCCAAAGACTTGGACCGCCTGGAGAAGGGGGACTTCGTCGAGGCGCAAATCG
Source organism: uncultured bacterium (assembly GCA_937923585.1). Lineage (GTDB taxonomy): Bacteria > Hydrogenedentota > Hydrogenedentia > Hydrogenedentales > CAITNO01 > CAITNO01. The sequence continues at coordinate 1,862 of CALDSM010000710.1, read as the reverse complement.
AATTCCTCGTGCTGCCCCAGCGCGCCGACGATTACTACGGCCCGAACGAAAACCTGATTGCCGCGCTGAAGGCGAATGCGGAGCCCTGGGCGCTGACGCTGCGCGAAGTTGCGGGTGCGAATGTTTCCGTGGAGGCGAATGTCGGGAAGGTGGAGCAGGTCTGGCCCGTGCGCATCACGGCGGACAAGGGGGAACGCGCCGAATTCACCGTCACCGGCGGTGTTGGCTACACCCCGGTCACCGTCTGCGGCGCGCGCGCCCGGCGCGGCTTCATGCTCTACGCCAAGAACGAAGACGGAACGCTGGCAGAAGTGAACCAGTCCTCCAAGGTCGGCCGCGACTGGTGGCAGGCGGATTTCGATGCGGCGTCAAAGACCTGGGACATCACCTACACCATTTCCCTGGACACCCCGGGCGATGCGCGCGCCACGCATCGCTTTGTCTGGCGCATGGATGCCCCCCCGCAATGAACAGCATTCGACGCAGTGCCCATGCGGGCTTCCTCTTGGGCAGCAACAGTCTCTTGCACAAGGCCGGGAAGGGACCGGCTGCCGGGTAGACATTTGGGAAGCGGGGGCCTATTGAAGAAGGCGCGTCGCACCGCAAACCCACATGGAAAAACAACAACTTGCGAGAGCGAAAAGCGGCCCGAAGAGGATTTTTAAACAGGCCGCTGTCGCCGCCTATTTGTCGTTCATTGACAAATGCCGTAAACGATGGTGTCCCAAAAAGGGGCAATTTCGGGGAAAATTGTGTCATTCCGTTTTCCGCCTCTCCGGCGCGTTTACGGGGAACGGGGTGACAGCGCATGTACCACAGACGTCCTCCGCGCCGCTCTACCCAGTTTCCTCGCGGACTTTGTCCTGTGGCCGCGGAATTGGGTACGCTCTTTGAGAGTTGCCATCCCGCAGGTGCCGAAGCTGGTGCATGCGATGGCCGGAGGTGATGAAATGACTTTTCCTGCCGTCCGCGGGGTCTTGGCCGCCGCGATTACCATCTGCGTTGTGACAGGCTGTGCTTCGGTGTCAGAGAAGGCTGCGCTGCCGCCGCAACAGACCGCCGTCCCGGCCGAGGCTCCCCCGGCCGTCACGCCGAACGGTTTTGCGGGCTCGGACAGCGAGCGGATTAACCAGGCCATCGCGGCGGCCGCCGCCGCGGGCGTGCGGGTCGTCATCCCCAGGCTCAACCGGACTGAAGGCGGCGTGAGGGACTTTTGGCTGCTTGACTCGGCCATTCTGGTGCGGAGCGGAACCACGCTGGAACTGGAAAACTGCCACATCAGGCTGTCGGACCGGTGCCGGGACAATTTTATCCGCAGCGCAAACTGCGGCGCCGGCATCACGGACATCGCACCGATGTCGGACATCCACATCAGGGGCGTGGGCGGCGCGCTGCTGGAGGGCGCGGAACATCCGCGGGCCACGGGCGACGCCGCCAAGACGCTGGGCGAACGGACCTACGGCACGGATGCGGGCGCGGCGGGCGAGAGCCAGAAGGGCGACTGGCGCAACATCGGCGTCCTGCTGGCGTTTGTCGAGCGCTTCAGCGTCGAGAACCTGCGCATCAAGGATTCCCATTGCTGGGCGATCTCGCTGGAGCGCTGCGCCTTCGGCAGGGTGCGCGACATTGACTTCGCCTCGACCGGCGCCAGGGTGATTGACGGGGTTTCCAAAACCATCCTCAACCAGGACGGGCTGGATTTGCGCCAGGGCTGCCACGACATCGCCGTCGAAAACATCACGGGCTGCACGGGCGACGACCTGGTGGCGCTCACCAGCTTCGTGCATGAGGGCTGCCCGGCCGGCAGCACCGTTTCCACGATGGTGAGCGACGGCGGCAACCGGGGCGGCGGGACGGACGAC
>CALDSM010000709.1 GCA_937923585.1 uncultured bacterium | reverse complement strand
CCGTAAACACCGGTGGACTGACGCCGAACGTGGTGGGGCTGGCGCAGGCGGCCGCACAGACCGCGCTCACGTCGGTGGGGTTGTTGGTCGGCACGGTCACCCCTGCGCACAGCGACAACGTGGCCGCCGGATTGGTAGTCAGCCAGTCCCCCGCCGCCGCTACGGACGTGGCGTACGGCACCACGGTCCATTTGACCGTTTCCTTGGGACCGCCGATGGTGACGGTTCCCAGCGTTGTCGGCCTGACGCAGAACCAGGCGCAAACCGCACTGGCGGCGACCGGGCTTTCCCTCGGGTCGGTTTCCACCGAAAACAGCGACACCGTGGCTGCCGGTTTGGTGATTCGTCAGGCGCCGACTGCGGGAAGCGCCGCATCTTCCGGCAGCGCTGTATCCGTGGTCCTCTCCCTGGGCCCGCAGACGGTCACGGTGCCCAGCGTGGTCGGCATGACGCAAGTCCAGGCGCAGACTGCGCTCGTGGCCGGGGGACTGAACCTTGGGGCAGTGACCGCTCAATTTAACGACACCGTGACGGCCGGACTCATATTTCAGCAAACGCCGGCCCCGGGTGACACGGTGGCTTCCGGCAGTTCGGTCTCTGTGGTCATCTCCAAAGGGCCGGCGACGGTGACGGTGCCCAACCTGGCCGGCATGACGCAGACCGAGGCGGAGAGCGCGCTTGCGACTGCGAACCTCGTGATGGGCACGTTGACCGTTGAATTCAGCGACATCGTCGCGGCGGGCCTGGTTCTCCGTCAGACGCCCGGCCCGGGAAGCAGCACCGCCTCGGGCGCCACGGTGGCCGTGGTCATTTCCAAAGGGCCGCAGACGGCCGTCGTGCCCAATGTGGCCGGCATGACCCAGGCAGCCGCGCAGGAGACCCTGGCTGCGGCGGGGCTCCTGCCGGGTGATATGACCCGCGAGTACAGCGACATTGTGGCGGCCGGATTGGTCATTGACCAGACTCCCGGGCCAGGAACCGCCGTTGCTTTGGGAAGCACCGTCGCCGTCGTTCTCTCTAGAGGGCCGCAAAACGTGCCCGTTCCTGATGTCGTCGGCATGTCCCAGGTCGCCGCGCAATACAGAATCATTGCGGCAGGGCTGGCATTGGGAACCGTGACGACCCAGCAAAGTGCAACGATTGCCGCAGGACTCGTAATTGAACAGGATCCGGCGGCGGGCCTTGCCAAGCCCCCCGGAACGGCCGTCAATTTGACCGTATCAGGCGGTTCCCTGACCACGTCCGTGCCCGCTGTGGCGGGCCTGTCCCAAGAGGCCGCACAAGACGCCATCACTGCCGCCGGTTTGGCGCTCGGAGAGGTCAGCCACGAATACAGCGACAACGTCGAGGCGGGTCTGGTAATCCGCCAATCCCCCGATGCCGCGGCCACGGCAAATGCAGGCGACCCGGTGGACATTGTTGTATCTGACGGGCCGCCGCCAGGTGGATGCAACGGCTGCGCGGACATAACCGGCAAGGCCTTGGACCCAGGATTGGCCGACGGCAAGCAGTCCCCCCTCAGTGCCGTGTTCACGCTCCTGTCGATCTTCCGCGGTCCTTAGAGTGGAGGATGCTTTGAGCCGCTTTCTTCCACCGCCTCTGGTTGGCGCGGGACGTTGCATGCTGCCGCGCTTGCCGTGCAGAGACTATTCCTGCTTTGTCACGGTTGCGGCGCCGCCCTTCATGGCGGTTGCCACTTCCTCCGCCGCAGGCACCTTCCCGTCCCAATTCGCCAGGCCGCGGCCGTCCCTCACCAGTGTCAGCCGGAACGGATCCGTTCCGCGAAGGTTGTAGTAGAGCAATGGCTGGTTTCCCAGCGCATGCAACGGAAACAAGGGCTGTGTCTGGCCCCGAAAATTGTCCAGGTCCCCCGGTTGGTCCTCGTAACACAAGGCCACCATGGGCGGCATGCCGGGTTGCGACATGAGGTCATTGAGCAGCGGCACTTTGCCCATGCACTCCTCACAGGTCATGCTTAGAATGGGCACCAGATAGACACCCTTGCCCAGGTCGAAAGAGCCCATATCGGTTGCGAAGACAAACTGGCTGTAGTCTATCCCCGCTTCTCCCCCATTTTCCGCATTGGAAGACGGAGCAACCGCAATACGTTCCACCCGGGGCGCGGCATAGGCTACCGCCGCCGCAGCCACGACAAACGCAATGACAAAGCGTACCGCCGCCCCGCGCCAAGAAACGGTATTGCCCGCGGCAGCATCGCCAGTATCCATCCCGGCGGCACCCGTCGCAGACTTGCGCACCAGCACCTGCCAAACAACGAATCCCATGGCAAACAGCACGACATTCTTGGCAATTGAAACGGGCGGAGTCATTTTGACCAACGGGAAACAGCCGCAGTCTTCCAGTCCATGAACCAGCCACGCATAGAGAATCAGGACGGTGAAAAAGGCCAGCATGAGTTGGAGGCAGAGGATTGTCAATCCGCGCAGCCTGAGTCCCAACAGCAGTGCGGTGCCCAGTGCCATCTCGACAAACAGGGTGGCCAAGGCGAACCAGGGCAGGTAGGCTTTGTCGGTGATGACATGGTAGGCGGACATCTGCACGGAGAACCTGTTGATGTCGGCCACTTTC
>CALDSM010000708.1 GCA_937923585.1 uncultured bacterium | reverse complement strand
CGTAGCCGCCCTGCACGCAGGAATAGGCGACTGGCGGTATTGATGAAGAAGCATCCCAGATTTCCGGCCCGGTGGTTGCCGAGTCATTCCACAGAATGCAGTTGGTGATTTTGGGCGCGGAGGAGGCGCCGGTGTTGTATATTCCGCCGCCGTAGGGGGTTGTGCCGCCGGTGGCCGTGTTCAGCGTGAAGGTGCAGTTCGTGACCACGGGTGAGGAGGAGAGGTTGCCCATGCCGCCGCCGCAGGAAGCCCGGTTGCTGAAAAACGCGCAGTTGACCACCGTTGGCGTGGAGAAAGCGGCATTGCACATGCCGCCGCCGTAGGCGATGGCCGGGTCGGCCAGGGACACTGTGTTTCCCGAAAACGAGCATCCGGTCACCACCGGCGCGGAGGCATCGTTGTGCATGCCTCCCCCGGCGGCGGCGCTGTTTGTGGAAAATGAACAGTTCGTCACCGTGGGTGCTGAGGAGTTGCTGGCCATTCCGCCGCCGGTTGAGGCGCTGTTGCCTGAGAATGCGCAGCCCGTCAGCGTTGGCGTTGAGGAACTGTTGGCCATTCCGCCGCCTGAGGATGCGGTGTTGCCAGAAAACGAGGAGTCGGTCACCGTTGGCGAGGAGAAAGAGGAGTTGAACATCCCGCCCCCCGAGGAAGCGGTGCCGGCAGCCGTGTTGCTGGAAAACTGGCAGAATTCCACCCTTGGTGAAGAGGCTGCGTTGAACATGCCCGCGCCGACACCGTTGTTGCCGGCGGTTGTATTGAGCGTGAACGTGCAGTGTGACACGACCGGCATGGAGGAGAAGTTGTACATGCCGCCGCCATGGGAAATGCCCGTGCCGCCGCCGTTGTCGGCCCTGTTTCCTGTAAATATGCAGTTCGAGACCGTGGGCGATGCGGATGAGTTGTGCATCCCGCCGCCGTCGGCAGACACGCCGCGCTTGACGGTGAAACCGTCGAGGACGGCGTGGTCTGCGCCGATGACGCAGCAGCGCGCATTCTGCCCGTCAATGACGGTGAGGTTCAAGGACCAGTCCCTTGCATAGCGATTGTCTTCCGTTCCCTCAAAGCCGCCGTACAGGGACACGGTCGGTTTCATTGTCACCACCGGGCCTGTTGCCGCGATGTAGGTGCCCTTTTTTACCCAGACCTCGCCGCCACCGTCAGCCTGTGCCGTGTCAACCCCCGATTGGATGTCAGTGAAGGCGGTGGCCCAAGACCGGCCGTCCCGGGGAAGGGCCGTGTTGCCCGCGTCCACGTAGATAATGTTCGTTCCGAAATAAGCCACCAGCACCTTGTCCGCGTCCATGGCCAAAGCGACGCGTGTTTCCGTACTGGACACGGCTCCGGACCATGTAATCCAGCGCATGCCCCGGGGCTGGACCGTTACCGCGGCGGTTTCGCCGCGCACATACGAATGGATTCCCGCTGCCGGGCTTGTGAACCCGCCGTCGAAGGGAAAGACCTGAATCGTCAGTGAGACGATGTCCCCGGGGGCCACCGAGCCCTCATAGGCGCCCATGTCCACGCCTGCACCCTGGGGCCGCACGCGCCCGAGCGTATCCGCGGCCGGGGCACCGGTCGCCGTGCCGGCATCCAGACAGGGGGAGGCACTGCGCAACTGAACACTGCCGCCAGACTCATCCAGAAACAGCGGATTGACGCTGATGTTTCCGGTTCCCGCAAACCCGCCCTGCACGCAGGAGTGGGTCAGTTCCGGCACGGAACTGTCATTGAAGACCTCCGGGCCGTTTTGTGCCGTGTCGCTCCACAGGATGCAGTTCGTCACCTTGGGCGATGAGGAGGCGTCGGTGTTGTACATGCCACCGCCATAGGCGGTGGCCGTGTTCAGGGCGAAAGTGCAGTTCGTCACGACCGGCGAGGAGGAGAG
>CALDSM010000707.1 GCA_937923585.1 uncultured bacterium | reverse complement strand
GTGTTAGCCGCCTTGTAAAGCCACCAATCACCCGTTGGAGCTGAACCCGCATTGAAGATATCCACTGTTTCCGCTGGGACAGGGAACACTTTCGGCGGCCGCGGCGGCGTGAAGGCGTCACACTCGCCGCCGGTGGTGTAACGGTCCGTTTGGGACTTGAGCTTTTCCGCGTACACAGTGAAATCTTCAGGAAACAGCGTGAACGCGCCCCAGCACTCGGGTGCGTTCTTCCGAACGTCGTAGAACATCAGATTGTGCGCTTTTACGGGTACGCTTTCACACACTTGATTGATACGATCAAGGATTTCTTGGGAAGACATGGTGTGCGCCGCCATACCGCCCCGCATCATAAAGACGAAGCCAATCGGAATAGAAAGAAAGAACGCCACGAAGAGCCCCGCTCCGCAGCCGATCGCGAAATGCAATCCTGTTTCGGGCCGCTTGTTCGATGTCCTTATTGCTTCATTGGTGTTTGACATGGCAGGCTCACGTCGTGAAACTGTGGTAATAGACGCGATGATTTGCAGAATCGATTCCGATCCATCCTCTTTCAAAGATGGCTGTCTTCAAATTTCCCTTCTCCTTTGGCCACCATAACACCGGCTGATACATGTCCATTGGCATGGGAACGCCATTAGACATCCAACTCCAACCCGGTTCCCGTTCCTCTGAGGCGAAAAAGTCCGCGTAAGTGGCTTCTATCTGCTTCAGGTCATCCTCCGCTACCGAAAATGCACAAAAGCCGCTGTAGTCCATTGGCCCGTACGACAGGTACTGAATATCATATGCGTCTTCCGGAATTACAAAATGTATCATATACATCTCATCAATCAATCCGTTGGACGACAGCCTCTCGGGCGATTGGGGTTTTGATAGATCCTGAAGCACGCTCTTGCAGCCCCAGAAGAGTGCGACTATCAGGCAACCCGTAATGAAGCCCGTGAGTTGGGGCGCTTTTTGTATCATTCTTGAAGACCCCGCCCGCGCCCTGCGTGATGCAAAGCGTCGGGCAACATGACACCGCTGTCCGTGCACAAGACTAACCCATGCACGCAGAGGTATGCAACGATTGTCAGTGCAGGGCGAAATATAGGAAGGTCACGGGGTGTCTCGGGGCGGGTGTGATGTCGGGCAAGCAACTCGGAGCCTCCAATGCCGGACTGGATGCGGGAAGCGCACGCGGTGTTGACGCAGCCTTTCTTGTCATCCTTTCCATCAGATGAAGCTGGCTTCAGTTGTACACAGAATGTGGACAACTGAATTTCGCAGAGAGTTGTCGACAAAATGTCGACAACTCAATCGGTTTCCGGCGACTTGAACCGGGAATGCCTTACTGGGAGCGCCGGCGTCTCGCCGGCTGTTTGGGAACAAGGCTGCAGGCCGCGGCTTAACTGCAAAGACAGCCGGCGGGGACGCCGGCGCTCCCAGTAAGAACCCAGTAAGGCGCTCCGGTGCTTGGTAGTGTCTTGGAATCCCCGGCGGGGCCGCGTATAATTCGGCTCCAACCCGCTCGTATTGGGCGCGTCCCCATCCCCACGACTGGAAAGGACCCGGCTGCATGCCTCCGTTTTTTGATGCCGACTGGACAGTGGAACTGCTGCAAGTGCAGAAGCGGCTGAACGAGATCGAAGGCACGATCTTCTCGCCGCGGCAGCCGATGGGCGATTTGTGGCGCTGCGACATGGGCACCGGCCACGGTCCGGAATTACCGCCGAAAGAGGGATGGAACCCGTTTCAGGTCATGGACCGGTGGGGCGGCAAGGACCGAACGACGTGGTTCCGCATGCGCGCGGTGGTGCCTTCGGCATTTGCGGGCAAACGGGTGGTGGCCATTATCGTGCCCTGCCTGCATACCGAGATTCCCGGCATGCGCCAGCATGACGAGTCGGGCGAGGCGCTGGCCTATGTGAACGGGAAGCCGTTTCAGGGCATAGACAGGCACCATGATTTCATGGTGCTGTCGGACAAGGCGAAGGCGGGGGAGATCTTCGACATCGCGCTGGAGGGCGCGGCGGGGACACGCTATGACGGGATACACACGTTCGGCTGCGCCGACCTTGCGGTGATGAACCCGGAGGCGTGGGATTTTTATTGGGACGCACGGGTGGTGATGGATGTGGTTACGTCGCTGCCCGAAACGGACACGATCCGCCGCCGCATGTTCACGGCGCTTTTCGATGCAGTGTGCAAGGTGGACCTGGCACAAAAGGGCGAGGATAGGACATACACCCCCCGGCCCTTCGGGCCACCCCCCTCCAGGGGGGACCATTACTGGGAGTCGCTGCGCGCCGCGCGGGCCTTCTTCAAGGCAAAACTCGCCGCCTTCCAGGCCAACGCGGGCACGGGAAACCTGATGCTCATCGGCCACTCGCACATTGACACGGCGTGGCTGTGGCCGCTGCGCGAGACGCGGCGCAAGGTGGGCCGCACCTTCTCGACGGTGCTGCGACTGATGGAGCGCTATCCCGAATTCCACTTCTCGGCGAGCCAGCCGGAACTGTACATGTTCGTCAAGGAGAACCACCCGGACATATGGAAGCAGATCAAGCGCCGGGTGAAGGAGGGGCGCTGGGAAGTCTGCGGCGCGCCCTGGGTCGAGCAGGACAGCCAGATGCCGTGCGGCGAGGCGCTGGTGCGCCAACTGCTGTACGGCAACCGTTTCTTCGAGCAGGAATTCGGCCTGCGCACGCGCACGGCGTGGCTGCCGGACGCGTTCGGTTTTCCCGCGTCGCTGCCGCAGATCCTGCGCAAGGCGCAGGTGGATACCTTCTTCACCACCAAGCTGAGCTGGAACCGCTACACCAAGTTCCCGCACAGTTATTTCGTGTGGGAGGGCGTGGACGGCACGCGCATCCGCGCGCTGATGATGATGAACAGCTACAACGGCAACCCCGTCCCGGCGGAACTCAACCACCAGTGGGACAGCTTTGCGCAGCGGGACACGGTGGACCTTGCCCCGTTCAGCTTCGGCTGGGGCGACGGCGGCGGCGGTCCGTCGCCGCGCATGATCGAATACGGCAGACGCATGCAGCACCTGCCGGGTGTGCCGCACTGCGCCTTTGGCCGGGCCCAGGACTGCCTGGACGCCATGGCGGCCTATGCCGGCGACGCGGACCTTCCCGTGTGGAACGGCGAACTGTACCTCGAACTGCACCGGGCCTGCCAAACCTCGCAGGCGCGCACCAAGCGCAACAACCGCAAATGCGAGTGGCTGCTGCACGACGCAGAACTCATTTCCACATGGGCGCTGCTGACTGGCGGCGAATATGAGCGCGAAGAACTGTGGTCCGCCTGGCGCGTGCTCCTCACGCACCAGTTCCACGACATCCTGCCGGGCTCATCCATCAACCAGGTTTACGCCGACGCCGACGAGAACTATGCCGCGCTGCGCCGCAGGCTGGAGGGCGTTCTGTCGCGCGCGGCGACGCACATGGCCGGGCTCATGCCGCTCGTGGGCGGGGGCACGCCGGTTCTGGTTTGGAACACGCTGGGCTTCGAGCGCGAGGACGTCGCCGAGGTGCGCATGCCGCTGCCGTCGGGCCCGTTCCACATCGAGAACCCCTTCGGCGACTGTCTGCCCCACCAGGTGGCGGCCGACGGGTCGCTGGTGTTTGAAACGGGCATGATGCCGCCGTCGGGCTACATGGTTTGCCGCATCGTGTCCGGCGCGCGGCGCGCCGAAAAGAGCGGCAGGCTCAAGGCCTCCACCAAGCGGATGGAAAACGACCATTACGTGCTCAAGCTCGACACGTCGGGCCGTTTCACCGGCCTGTACGACAAGAACATGGAGCGCGAGGTGCTTCCCGAGGGCGCGAAGGCCAACGTGCTGCAACTGTTTGAGGACCGTCCCGCGGAACACGAGGCATGGGACATCGAATACAACTTCACGAACCGGATGTGGGAGCCCGACAAGCCGGAATCGGTCGAGGTCATCGAACAGGGACCGGTCCGCGCCGTGGTGCGCGTGGTGCGCCGCAGCGGGCAAAGCCGTTTCCGGCAGGACATCATGCTGTATGCGCTGAACGCCCGCATTGACGTGCGCTGCCGGGTGGACTGGCACGAAAAACGCACGCTGCTCAAGGTGGCGTTCCCGGTGGACGTGCTCAGTCCGCGCGCCACCTACGACATCCAGTTCGCTGCGGTGGAGCGGCCGACCCACGCGAACACCGCCGCTGACCACGCGCGTTTTGAAGTGACCGGCCACCACTGGGCCGACCTGTCCGAGCCGGGTTACGGGGTGAGCCTGCTCAACGACTGCAAATACGGTTATGACGTGCGCGGCAACACGCTGCGGCTGTCGCTGCTGCGCGCGCCGATGGACCCGGACCCGCACGCAGACGAGGGTGAACACGAGTTTACCTATGCGCTGCTGCCGCACGAGTTCACCTGGGATGAGCTGACTGTGGAGGAGGGGCTCAAACTGAACGCGCCGCTGCGCGTCTTTGCCGGCACCCCGGCCAACCACCGACCGCAGGCCGCGCCGCTTCCGGACTTTGCCGGACTGGTTTCCACCAGCATGGCCAACGTGTTCATTAACTCCGTCAAGAAGGCCGAAGACTCGGACGCGCTCATCGTGCGGCTGCACGAGGCGCTCGGCGAGCGCGGACCGGTGGAGGTTACCTTTGCCTGGCCGCCGCGCGAAGTTTGGGAATGCGACCTGATGGAGGAGAACGACGTGCTCCTGGAGCACAACGAAGCCGAAGTTGCGCTCTACCTTAAGCCCTTCGAGATCCGCACACTGAAGGTGTGGTTCTGATTCTGCCGTAGGTGCTCGCGAGCGAAGCGGAGTGCACCGTTCTTGTGTGCCAGACAGACATGTGACGGTGTGCTCCGCTTCGCTGCGAGCACCCTACGGCTCCCGTCGTTCCCGCGAAAGCGAGAATCCAGAGCGTTGAGACCGGCGCTTGCGCAAACACATGGATCCCCGCTTTCGCGGGGATGACGGGAGCAGAGAGATGGCGGGAACAGGGGCTGTTGTGCCGCAACGCCGCGCTGCCCTACAATGCGGGTTCCATGCGGATGTGTGTTTCCACAAGATATTGGGTGCCGGGCGTTCTGTGCGCGGCGGCGATGTTTGCCGGCGCGGGGGGGACTGCATGGGCACAATCGGCGGACTACGCCTTTGTGCCGCCGACGGTGAAGTCGGCGGGGGAGGCGGACTTGGTCCGTTTCCCGCTGCCGCAGGCTGAGGCACGGCGGTTGCTGGCGTTGCCGATGCCGGAACGGGCGTATTCCTCCTTTGCCGGGCAAACGGACGCCCTCAAGGCAAAGGCCGCGGCCGGACCCGCATTGGAAGTGGCTGCGGGGCAGCAGATTGACCTGGACGCCGCGGTGCTTTTCGGGGAGCCGCTCCTTGAAGACGGCAAGTGCCGG
>CALDSM010000706.1 GCA_937923585.1 uncultured bacterium | reverse complement strand
CAATGTCCAGGCCGTCGAGCCGGTGGCGCGACACAAGGGCCAGGGCCGTGTCGCAAAACAGCCTGCGCGACTGGGCGGTAAGCGCCGCGTTTGAGAAGTATTTGGACCAGTCCCATCCCCCGACCGACAACAGGATTCTCAACTGCGGATTTCTTTGCTTGAGCGCGGTCAACTTTGCCAGGTTTGCCGCGTCGCGGCTCCGTTCCAGACGGACACTGCCGTCCTCATGCACGTTGGCGAAGGCGTAGCAGACATGGGTGAGCAGTTCCGCCGGCATGTTCTGGGGCACGTCTCCCCCCATGAAATAGGCCATGACGACCTGGGTATTTTTCCGCTCCGCGCGGCGCGGTTTGGAAACCGTGGCGCACCCAGACAACAGCAGGGCCATAACGGCTATGGTCAGCAGCGTCTTTTGCATGGTCTTATCTTCGCGGGTCTCGGACCGGCAGCGGGTCAATTCACCGCAGAACGCTCACAGGGGACCGGCGCCTGTTTCCGTCACCGCCCCAATGCCGCAGCATACGCCCGATTCGGGAATAGGTGCCTGTACCCTTCGCCGTCACAGAATTATAATTGATTCGTCCACTTCCTCGCCGCGGTCAATCAGCGCCTCGCGCTCGGGACCCACGGACACGTAACGGATGGGGCAGTCAATCAGCGCTTCGATCTGCTCCACATACGCGCGCGCCGCGTCGGGAAGGTCCGCAAACCTGCGGATGCCGCTGATATCCTCGCTCCAGCCCGGCAGTTCCACGTACACCGGCTTGGCCTCTTCCAGCACCGGATTGAGCGGGAACCGGTCGAACAGCTTTCCGTTCCATTCGTAGTGCGTGCAGATCTTGAGCGTCTTTTGCCCGCTCAAACTGTCCAGCTTGGTCAGCGCCACTTCCGTCGCGCCCTGCACCTGGCAGCCGTAGCGGGTGGCCAGCGCGTCAAAGTGCCCTATGGTGCGTGGACGGCCCGTGGCCGCGCCATATTCCTTTGCGGACTGGCGCAGTGGGTCGGCCAGTTCCTTTTCCATCAGCGTCACGAAGGGACCCTCGCCCACGCAGGTCGAGAAGGCCTTCACCACGGCCACCACCCGGTCCAGCGCGTGGCCGAACAGCCCGCCGCCGATGGGCGCGTAGGACGCCAGCGTGCAGGACGAGGTCGTGAAGGGGTAAATGCCGAAATTTAGGTCGCGCAGCGTGCCCAACTGGGCCTCGAACAGGATCTTCCTGCCCGCCTTTGCTCCCGCTTCCAGCAGCACCGAGGTGTCGCAGATGAGGTCACGCAGCTTGCCGCCCCAGGTTTCCGCCCATTCGAGCATCTGCTCGAAGGTGAACGCGTCGCCATGCCCGTAAACCTTGTCCGCTTCGAGCAGTTTCCAGTCGCAGATCTGCTCCAGCCGTGTGCGCAAACGGCCCGGATACAGCACCTCGCCGATCTGGATGGCCTTCTTGATGGTGCGGTCGCCGTAGGCCGGCGCGATCCCGCGGCGGGTGGAGCCGTAGGCGTTCTTGCCCAACCGCTCCTCCTCCCAGCCGTCGGCCATCTTGTTGAAGGGGAAGCAGATGGTGGCACGGTCCGAAATGCGTATATTGGGGTGGATGCCGCGCGCCTTGAGCTCGTCAATCTCCGTGGCGAGCGCCTCCAGGTCAATCACCATGCCCGGCCCGAGAATGTTCACCACCTCCGGGTTGAACACGCCCGACGGCAGCAGGTGCAGCTTGAACTCGCCGAACTCGTTGACCACGGTGTGGCCGGCGTTGTTGCCGCCCTGGTACCGCACCACGAAACCCGCGTCCTGCGCGAGGTAATCCACCATGCGGCCCTTGCCCTCGTCGCCCCAGTTTGCGCCGACAACCACTTCGATGCTCATAATCCGTCCTCGATGCCTTATGCCCGGCCCCGTGCCGTCACTTCGGAAATGTCGTCTCGAAAAATGAAACTGGCGGCCCGCCGCGCGGGCGGTCCGCCAGAAGAATCCGCGTTTCGTTCCGACTAGCGGGAGTAGAAACCGATGATGCTGTTCGTGTCCACCTGGTAGGGAATCGTGGCCGCGTTCGGCGTGGCCGTCATCCGGCCCTCGAAGGACTTGGCCGGACGGTCCAGATACTCGGGAATCTGCGCGGGCGGATACTCGGCGCCCTCCTCGATCATCGGGATCTTGCGGCTCTTTTCGCGGACCGAGATCGTCATGCCCGGCTTCACCTGGAAGGACGGGATGTTGACCTTCTGGCCGTCCACCAGCATGTGGCAGTGCGACACAAGCTGGCGCGCGGCGAAGATCGTCGGCGCGAAGCCCATCCGCCACACCACGCAGTCCAGCCGCGACTCCAGCAGCATCATCAGGTTGGTGCCCGTGTTGCCGCCCATGCGCCGCGCCCGGTCAAAGGTCTTGCGCATCTGGCGCTCCATGATCGCGCCGTAGTGCATGCGCAGCTTCTGCTTTTCCAGCAGCTGCGTGCCGTACACCGACATCTTGCGGCGGGCGTTCTCGCCGTGCTGGCCCGCGGGATAGGGGCGCTTCTGCGCCGGGCTGTCCGACCTGCCCCACACGCACTTGCCAATGCGGCGGCTCAACTTGTGCTTCGGTCCCAGATACCTGGCCATAAAATACCTTCTGTCCTTCCTGACGGCGGCATCGTGCCATACGTCCGCCTGTCGTCGCCAATAAACAGACTTCTACCCTACATGCCCGTCCGGACACACGTATTCCCCGCATCCGAGACAGGGGCGGTATAGTACATATTGCCTCCCGGCCATGTCAAATTCTTCCCCGCTTCGATTCGGACCGCGGCCACTCAGGACCAATTTCGTCAGTGGTGCGGCACGGCTTTCTTTTCGTTGAGAAACGCCGCAAATCCCCGGTCTGACTGCCGGATGTGGTTTTGCAGCCAGGAGACCTGGAAGTTGTTGATGGATTCGGCAATTCTGGCGGCGGAGCCATCTTCGCCGGTCTCCAACGCCAGAAACCCCATCACCTTCTCCCGGCATGCCTGGTGCTCCTGCCTGTGCTGCGGCAGTCCGGGATAGTGCTGCGCCTCCATGTAGCTCTCTTCCGCCTCAAAATGAAACTCCATGTAGTCCACTATGAACTGCAATGTTCGCGTGATGTGGCGCGCCTCCTCATGAGACTCAATGGCCGCCGACAGGTTGTTGAGCCTTTCAATCCACACCTTGTGCTGCTCGTCTATTGATTTGATTCCCACGGACAGGCTGTTATCCCAGCGAAATTCTTGCATGCGCTTGTTCCTTCAGTACTCTTTCAGGGCCGATAAGATATCCCTTTTGGCAAACCGCATGCCACTTTCGGCTGGAAATGGAAGTCCCGAACAGGAGACGCCTTGCGGAAGAAGACAAAGCGGAAAACAGGTGTGAGTTTCTGCACTTCCACAGACTGAATTGGCCCTATCCCCGCCCCTGCTCCGCGAGCCAACGTCTGCGGCGGCATTCAGCCAGGGCAATGCCCGCGCTCACGGAGGCGTTCAGGCTGGTGATTTCGCCCACGAGCGGGATGGATACGGCAAAATCGCATTTTTCCCGCACGAGCCGCCGTATGCCCTCGCCCTCATTCCCCACCACCAGCGCAATGCGCCCGGAAAGGTCGGCCTCCCAGATGGCCCTGTCCGCGTCGGCGTCGAGCGCGGCGACCCAGAATCCGGCCTTCTTGAGCGCCTCAATGGTCCGGGCCAGGTTGGTCACGCGGATGAGGTTAATCCGATCCATGGCGCCCGCCGCGGCCTTCACGGCCGTGGGCGAGAGCGGGGCGGACCGGTCTTTGGCGAAGATCAGTCCCGACGCGCCGCAGGCGGCTGCGGAGCGGGCTATGGCGCCGAAATTGTGCGGGTCCTCGACGCTGTCGAGCAGCACCACAAAGGCGTCGGCGGCAAGTTCGCCCTCCAGCAGATCCTGCAGATCCAGCACGGGGGCAAGTTCCGTCTCCAGCACCACGCCCTGGTGGATGCCGGAATGGGTCATGCGGTCCAGTGTGAGCCGATCCACATGCTCCACCGGCACCCCCTTGGCCGCGGCCAGCACCTCCCCGACGCCATGGGCGGTGACCAGCACAAAGAGCCGCGACGGTCTGCGCCGTCGCGCCTTCAGGCATTCCAGCACGGGTATGCGCCCGTACACGATCTCTTTTGATGCGCTCACTGGAGGTTATGCACTTCTTTGAGTTTTGCAGCCCGTCCGTTCAGTTCGGCCTGATCCGGAATCCGACCATCGTACTGTTTGGCGTTCACATCCGCGAGGTCCTTGATGATCTTGTAGGCGGCCTCCATTTTGCCCAGTTTCTCCCAGCATTTGGCGAGACGCAGCTGGTTAAAATAGTAATTCGCTCCGCCGGTGCCGTAACGTTCTGTCGCGAGAGTCAGCACCTCGGCTGCCTTTTCGTAGCGAAGGAGATCGGAAGAGCACACGTCTGAACTCCAGTCACGATCAGATCT
>CALDSM010000705.1 GCA_937923585.1 uncultured bacterium | reverse complement strand
GCCGCCGCGGAATACCCGCCCGAAACGCGCCGCGAGATTGATCGTTTGGGAAGTGGCGCATCGGTCGCCCTTCCGGTCCGGCTGCGCGGGCAGGTCTGGGGGGTGCTTGCGGTGGGCGCCAGAGATGCCGGGCACTTTGGAGACCGCGAACTGGCACTGCTGGAGGAGGCCGCGGACGACGTTTCCTTTGCGCTCGACCATCTCGAGAGCGAAGCCGAACGAACGCGGGCGGAAGAGCAGCTGCGCGAGACCCAGCAGCGCCTCGCGCTGGCCGTGCAGGGCGCCCGTGTGGGACTGTGGGACTGGGATCTCCGCGCCAATACCGTGCATTTCTCCGAAGAGTACAAGCGCCAGCTCGGCTATCAGGACGGAAAATTCCCGCATGCATTCCGGCACTGGGAAGAGAGCCTGCACCCGGATGATCGCGAATGGACCCTTTCCGCGGTGAACGAGTTCATCAAGGAGCGCGGGGAGTTCCAGGAGACGGAGTTCCGCCTGAGGCACCGGGACGGTTCCTACCGGTGGATACTGAGCCGCGCCATGCTGCACTGCGGCCCCGGGGGGGAACCGGAGCGCATGGTCGGCTGTCACATTGACATCACCGACCGCAAACAGGCCGAAGAGGCGCTCCGCCGCAGCGAGGAAAACCTGATGCTGGCCGAGCGCATCGCCCATGTCGGCTATTGGGAGCGCGCCCTGGACGGGACCACCCTGCTGTGGTCCGACGAGGCCTACCGCATGTTCGGGCTGGCACCGCAGGAGCGGGCCATGGACCTGCCCTCCTTCCTCAACATGGTCCACCCCGAAGACCGTGAAGCAGTCGCCGGGGCCATCCGCGCCACGCGGGAGGAGGACAAGCCGTACAACTTGGATTACCGCATCGTGCGCGCGGACGGAACGGTGCGGTTTGTTCACTCCCAGGGAGAACTGTTCCTCGACGCGCTGGGCCGGCCCGAACGCATTTTCGGCACTATGCTGGACATCACGGAGCGCAAGAAGGCCGAAAATGCGCTCCGCGAAAGCGAGCAAAGGTTCCGCCTCATTGCCGAGAACACCGGCGATGTCATCTGGAGGCTGGACACCGCCACGCGCCGGTTCACCTACATAAGCTCCTCCGTCCGGCGGTTGCGCGGCTTCACGGCGAAAGAGGCGATGGAACAGGGCATTGAGCAGACGCTGACGCCAGATTCCTATGAGAAGCTCAGCAGGCACATTCTTGACCGGGTGGCCGCGTTCAAGGCCGGTGACGAGTCGGCGCGCATCATGACCCAGGAGGTGGAGCAGCCCCATAAGGACGGCCATATCCTGACGACCGAAGTCGTGTCCACGCTGCTGCCCGACGAGCACGGGAACATCACCGAGATACTGGGGGTGACCCGGGACATCACCGCGCGCAAGCGCGCGGAACGGGCGCTGCAGGAGAGCGAAAAGCGGTTCCGCCTCATCGCGGAAAACACGGCGGACGTCATCTGGCAACTGGATCTGGCCTCCCTCAGGTTTACCTATGTCAGCCCCTCGGTCGAGCGGCTGCGCGGGTACACGCCGGAGGAGGTCATGGCGCAGCCCATGGAGGAGTCACTCACCCCCGATTCCCTGCTTCTGGTCGCCGAGGGCATCGCGGCGCATCTGGCCGCACCGAAAGGGAGTGCCGAATCCGAGAAGTTCCACACATCCATCGTGAAGCAACCCTGCAAGGACGGGTCCGTGGTGACCACGGAGGTGGTGACCACGACGCTGATGGACGACCAGGGAAGCGTGACCGGCGTGCTGGGCGTCAGCCGGAATGTTGACGACCGTGTGCGCGCCGAGGAGGCACTGCGAAAGAGCGAGCAGCGGTTTCGGGCAACCTTCGAGGACGGGCTTTTCGGCATGGCCCTCGCCACTCCCGACGGGCGCTTCCGGGAGGTGAATCCCGCCCTTTGCCGCATGCTGGGGTACTCTGAGGAGGAAATGCGGGAGCGCACCTTCACCGAGATCACCTACCCCGAAGATCGGGAGGCAAGCACTGCGGCGTTTCGGGGGCTGCTGTCAGGCACCTCCGATTCGTTTGAACTGGAAAAGCGATATCTCGACAAGCAGGGAAGGGTTGTCTGGGGGGTGGTCAGGGTAAGGATGCTGCGCGGGCCCGACGGAACCCCCCGCCTGGTACTTGCGCAGGTGATGGACACCACACAGCGCAAGGAGGCGGAATCCCTCCTGCGCGCGTACTCGGACGAACTGGAGAAGACGATTGAAGAACGGACGCGGCAACTGCGCGAAGCGCAGGACGAACTGGTCCGCAAGGGCAAACTTGCGGTCCTGGGGCAGTTGGCGGGGGGGGTGGGCCATGAACTGCGCAATCCGCTCGGCATCATCTCCAACGCAATCTACTACCTGAAACTGGTCAGTGACGGCACGGATGAGACCGGCAGGGAATATCTGAACATCATCTCGTCGGAGGTGCGGAATTGCCAGAAGATCATTTCCGACCTTCTGGGGTTTGCACGCACGGGCCGGGCCGACCGTTCGGCGGTTCCCCTGCAGCCGCTGGTGTCGGAGGTGCTCACCCAGCTTCCGCCGTTCAAGGATGTGGACATGGTTCTGGATATCCCGGAAGACCTTCCACTGCTGTGGGCGGACCCGGGCCAGGCGCGCCAGGTGCTGTCCAATCTCGTTCTGAACGCCTGCCAGGCGATGCAGAACGGCGGTGTTCTGACCGTGGGGGCGCGCGGTGAAGGGGACCGCATCCGCATCTCTGTGACCGACACCGGCTGCGGCATGTCGGAGGAGGAACTGTCGCGCATATTTGAACCGCTGTACTCCACCAAGGCGCGGGGCATTGGCCTGGGACTTTCGGTCACCAGCAACCTCGTGGAAGCCAACGGGGGGAGCATTGAGGTTGTCAGCCAACCGGGGAGGGGCAGCACATTTTCCGTATCGCTGCCCGCGCAGGAGTGATGTCAGCGATGGAAACGCCCATTCGAGTTCTGGTGGTGGACGACGACCCGAGGATGGTCAAAACCCTTGTGGACATCCTTCGCGCAAAGGGCCATGCGCCCCGGGGGGTCCACAGCGGCGAGGAGGCGCTGGACCTGCTGGAGGTGGCGCGCTTCGACTGCGCGGTCACCGACATCCGCATGGGGACCATGGACGGCCTGACGCTGTTCCGCTCCCTGCGGAACGCGGGCCACATGCTGCCGGTGGTCTTCATGACGGCCTATGCAGACGAGGAGATGGTGCGGCAGGGGCTCAATGAGGGCGTTGTCGGGGCCATCACCAAACCCTTCGACATGGAACGGCTCCTCACCTTTCTCAACCGCGCGCGCAACGCCGGTTCGGTCTTGATTGTAGACGACGATCCGGAATTTTGCCTCGCCGTTGAGAACGCGCTGGCTGCGCGCGGATTCTCGGTCCGGCACGTTTCCACCGCCGCGCTGGACGGCGTGCTGTGTCCGGAACACCACGCCATCGTGCTCAACACGAAATTTGACCGGGCTGCGGGTCTGGAAATCCTCGGGGCAATCCGCCGCCGGTGCGGGTCCGTTCCCGTAATCCTTCTTGCGGGCCCCCACCGGGATACGGGCGGCGGGGTGGACGAGTCGCTGCGGAAAGAGGTCCACGCCTGCCTCGACAATCCGGTGGACGTGGACCGGCTGCTGGCGCTGCTCGGCGAACTGCACCAGGCGAAACTGCGGCGCCTGCTGGTGGCCCCGGCGGCGGGGGATCGCTAGACCATGGCCCCTATCCGGAAAATACTGGTGGTGGACGACGACCCCAACCTGTGCAGGACGCTGGCGGACATTCTGCACATCAAGGGGTACAGCCCCATGACCGCGCTGCGGGGCGTCGAGGCGTGCAGGCTGGTAGAAGAGCAGCAGCCCGACCTGGCGCTGGTTGACCTGAAACTTCCGGACATGGACGGGCTCGCGCTGGTCCGCGAATTCAGGCAGCTTCTGCCCGGCATGGAGTACATCCTGCTCACGGGCCACGCCACACAGGAATCGGCCATTGAGGCGCTGAACCTCGGGGCCTACAGCTATCTGGAGAAGCCCTACGACATGGGGCGCCTGCTGCTCACGGTCCGGCGCGCGCTGGAGCGGCGCGACGCGGCGGAGGCGCTGCGCAGAAGCGAGTCGCAGTACCGGGAACTGGTGCAAAGCGCAAACAGCATCATCCTGCGCATGGACACGGAAGGGCGGATCATCTTCTTCAATGAATACGCCGAGAAATATTTCGGCTACACCCAGGAGGAAATTCTCGGCGCCAATGCGGTAGGCACCATCGTTCCCGAAACCGAGTCCACCGGCCGGTCCCTGGCGGCCATGATTGGGGACATACTGAACCATCCCGAACGGTACGCGTCCAACGAGAACGAGAACATGTGCAAGAACGGCGAGCGCACCTGGGTGCTCTGGTCCAACAGGGCCATCGCGGACGAATCGGGCGCCTATGCCGGGATTCTGTGCGTGGGAAGCGACATCACCGCGGTCAAGCGGATGGAGGAGCAGCTCCGCCTCCGGGTGCGCCAGCAGGTGGCCGTGGCGGAACTGGGGCGCCACGCCCTGGCAGAGCGAAACCTGGATGTCATCATGCGGGAGGCGGCCGGTCTGGCCGCGCGCGGCCTGGATGTCGCGCTCGTGGAAGTGCTGGAGAACCTTCCGGAAGAAGGCGGGTTTCTGCTGCGCGTCGGCGTCGGATGGCAGGACGGGCTGGCTGGCAGCCTGCGGATCGAAGCCGGGCCGGAAACGCTTGCCGGAAACACGCTGGCCGTGAACGATGCGGTCATTGTCAAGGACTTGGGCGCCATGCTGGACAGGGAGGGAATGGAAGTACTCGGCGCCCACGGCGCCGTGAGCGGCATGACCGTGGTGATCCCGGGCGACGGCGCGCCGTTCGGCGTGCTCGGCGCCTATGCCCGCACCCGCCGTGAGTTCTCCGACCAGGACGTGCTGTTTCTCCAGTCCATGGCGACCATTCTGGGCGACGCCGTTGTCCGCAGAAACGCCGAGGACAGCGTCGAGCGCCAGCGGCAGCAGTTGCGCGCCATGGCCTCCGACCTCGCCCTGGTCGAGGAGCGCGAGCGCCACCGCATCGCGGTGGGGCTGCACGACCAGGTCATCCAGAACCTGGCCGTGGCCACCATCCGGCTCGACAGCCTGCGCCAGTCGTTGCAGACGGCGGAGGCGCGAAACACCCTGCAGGTGGTGCAGGACAGCACGGGCGCGGCCATCGCCGACCTGCGCTCGCTCACCTTCGAGCTGAGCCCGCCCGTCCTTTACGAACTCGGGCTCGAACCCGCGCTCCAGTATCTCGCCGAGCAGATGGAGCGGGAGCACGGACTGCCCGTGCGCTGCCTCGACGACGGGCTGGACAAGCCCCTGCGCGAGGATCTCCAGGTCACGCTTTACCGCTCGGTGCGCGAACTGATGATGAACGCGGTCAAGCACGCCCGGGCCCGCAGCGTGAAACTGTCCGTGTCGCGTTTGGACGGGGACATCCATATAATGGTTGAGGACGATGGCGCCGGCTTTGACAGCGCCGCGCTTGAAACGCGAAGCTCCGCCAGTGCGGGGTTCGGGCTGCTCAGCATCCGAGAGCGGCTCGGCTGCCTCGGCGGGCGGATTGTGATTGACTCGCAACCGGGCCGCGGGACAAAAATTGACCTGACGGCGCCGCTGGCCGATGGGGAAATGGCATGAACGCTGGACAGGGCATGTGCATACGGGTGGTGCTGGCGGACGACCACAAGATCATGCGCGAGGGGCTGTGCAGCCTGCTGCGGAACGACCCCCGGATCGAAATCGCCGGCGTGGCCGAGGACGGGCGCAGCGCCGTGCAGCTCGTGCGCGAGCAGAAACCCGACGTCGTCGTCATGGACGTGGCCATGCCCGACCTCAACGGCATCGAGGCCGCCCGGAAGATCAAGACCGAAATGCCCGATGTGCGCATCCTTGCGCTGTCCATGCACGCCGACAAGCGCTACGTCTCCAACATGCTCCAGGCCGGCGCCTCCGGCTACCTGCTCAAGGACTGCGCCTTCAAGGAACTGGTCCAGGCCATCCACACCGTCGCCCGCAGGCAGGTCTACCTCAGTCCCAGCATCGCCACCCTCGTCACCGAGGACTACGTGCGCCAGTTGATGACCCGCGACGCCTCACCCGCGGCCGTGCTCAGCCCCAAGGAGCGCGAGGTGCTCCATCTCATGGCCGAGGGCCACAGCACCAAGCAAATTGCCGCAGCCATGAACCTCAGCGTGAAGACCATCGAAACCCACCGCCAGCAGGTCATGGAAAAACTCGACCTCCACAGCATCGCCGAACTCACCAAGTTCGCCGTCCGTGAGGGGCTCACCTCCCTGTAGTGCGGCGGGTCACAACCGCTGCCGCCGGGACAAACGAGGAAGACCGGGGGTAAATGGGGGGTAAATGGGGACGTTTCCCATTTTTTGTCTTGACAAGATC
>CALDSM010000704.1 GCA_937923585.1 uncultured bacterium | reverse complement strand
GATGAAGTCATGCGAACGGTGAATGTCACGGGGTCTGCTTCCTACCTGCTGGGCGGCTATTGGAGCAGCCTGCAGGAGCTTGCCGCCGATATGCCGGTACTGCTGGATGCGACGATGAACACGTTGGAGGGATGTAGTCTGTGGACCACGGACTGCCATTCGCAGACCGCCCTCTACCGGCAAATCATTGGACAGGACGGACCGAACTGGATTGGGTCCGACCATGGCGCAAGCGGCGTGCCGGACTGGGTCTATGCGCCAACGGGGATACATGACAACCAGCGCTTCGCACTGCTGGAGGCGGTGCTGAATCCTGAGAGGCATCTGCCCGGCCTTTCCTCCGCGACCACTGACAGCATCCGCAGTGCGTTCGCCGCAAACGTCGCCAAACCAATGCCCGAAATCACTGTGCAGAACTTGCGTTATCACTATAACTATATATATACCAACGGAATGAATCTTAGTAATATTGACCTTCTCATTCCGTCAATGACCACAGGCCAGACGAACTATGTGTTGGGAAATCCCGTTGACATGCCTGCCTTGGAATCAGTAATTGACGACGTTGACCCCAGGTTGGACGAAGCACTGCGTAATTTGACTGCGGCCTACATGACCATGGGAGACAGCCGCGGCGCAGCATACTGGTATTCATTTATGGGCCGTATGGGCCGCGTTTTCCTGGAGAAGAGGCTGCTCTCCGGAGGGGATACATCATTCGCAGTTGGCCAAATGTCTAAGAGTCTTTCAGGGCCAACGGGCAGTCCCAGTATGACGCTATCCACCGAAGGAAGGGCAGCGTCCACCCAACCGACACCGGACCAGGGAGAGAAGTCGGCGCAATCCTGCGCGCCTTGGGGCACTTTGGATGATTTGGTTGTAAATTTCAACATAAGCTCTCCCGATTTTCAGGCTGCCGGGACACTTACTGTTTACGGCCAAGACCTTTGCACCGCGGTCACGGTATGGGCATCCAATTACCAAATTGGGTCCGGAAAGTACACGGGGCTTCCGCAGTTGCTCGGCATGGGCGCTTCCGGGGCCGATGCGGGCGACCTCAATGGAGACGGAACCACCAACCTGGCCTCCTATCAGGCGGCCGGCGGGGATACGGCCGGTTTCCTGGCGAATGAAGACGCGCTTGCCGATGTCACGCCGCCGGAAATTATCCTTCTCGGCGATGCGGTGGTCACACTGGAATGTCCGGCAGTCTATGACGCCGATGCGGGCGCCAGTGCCACGGACAAAGCCGACGGGGATATCAGTTCCAGCATCGTGCGGACAGGACTGGAACCTTCCGCGACCCCGCTGGAAGTGGGTACATATCATGTTTATTACAACGTCAGCGATGCGTCCCTAAACGCCGCCAGTCAGGTCACGCGGACAATCATTGTCACAGACACGGTGGCGCCGGTCATCACGCTCAACGGCGATGCGGCGGTTACAGCGGAATGCGGCGGGATCTATGCCGAACTTGGTGCGACGGCCACGGACGCGTGCGCGGGCAGCATCTCGGTGACGGTTGGCGGCGACACGGTGAATACGGCGGCGCCGGGCATCTACACCGTTCGCTACAACGTGAGCGACGGCCACAACAGCGCCGCGGAAGTAACGCGGCTGGTGACGGTTTTCACGGTCGGCGCGGTTTACCGCGTTGATACGGCGAACGCCGCCGGGCCGTGGGACGGCATGACCTGGGCGACGGCGTTCCGGGACATTCAGTCCGCGGTGGATGCGGCCGCGAACGGCGGTGGCGGCGAGGTTTGGGTGGCGGAGGGGACCTATACACGTTCTGAGGCGCCCGTTGTTCTCATGAAGAACGGCGCGGACCTGTACGGCGGCTTTGCGGGCGGGGAGACGCTGCGCACGGAGCGGGACTTCATTGCGCATGCAACTGTCATTGACGGCGAAAACGCCCGCAAATGCGTGGATGGGGCGACCGCCGTGCTGGATGGTTTCACCGTTACACGTGGTGTGGGAAACCCCGTGGGCGGCGGACTCTGCAACTATGGGGTCTCCCCAACGGTTCGTAACTCTATGTTCGTTGGGAACACCGCGGTGATGGGCGCTGCCATTGCCAACTATTTCGGTTCGGCACCGACGATCACCAATTGCCTCTTCGTGGGCAATCATGGCCAGAATGCGGGCGGCGGTGTCGGCCACTATCGCTCCTCGTCAAGAGTCACGAACTGCACCTTCTACGGTAACACGGCGGGCGGCTTCGGCGGGACAGACCTCTTTGCAGACCAGGATGGCGCATCCTCCCTCCCGGTCGTCGTCAGCGTCAACTGCATCCTTTGGGGCGGGAACACCACGGCGATTGCGGGCATCAACGCATTCTCCTTCTCCGTGACGCACTCGGATGTGCAGGGCGGTTACACCGGAACCGGAAACATGAATGCGGATCCGCTGTTTGTGAATGCGGGCGGCGCCAATCTGCGGCTCCAGGCGGGTTCATCGTGCATGGATGCGGGCACGGCCGACGGTGCGCCCTCGACGGACATCCTGGGAACACTGCGTCCGCAGGGCGCGGGGGTTGACATGGGCGCCTACGAGTCGGACACGACCGCGCCTGTGATCACCGCCTGCGCGACGGATACAACGGTGTCTGCCGGTGCGTCCTGCACGGCGGCCATTCCGGATCTCACCGGCCAGGTGACCGCCACGGACAGCGGGACTCCGCCTGACGGATTGAAAACGGTCCAAGCGCCCGCCGCGGATTCGTCGGCTGGCCCGGGTGACACGGTGGTCACACTCACGGTGACGGATCATGCGGGCAACGCGGCGACATGCACCGCGACGGTTACGGTCGTGGACACGACCGTGCCGGTGATCACACTGAACGGCGAAGCTTTGATGACAGTGGAGTGCGGCAGCGGCACGTACACGGACGCGGGTGCGTCGGCAGCGGACAACTGCGCGCCGGGCTTGCTTGTCACGACCGGCGGCGGCACCGTCGAAGCGGCGGTTGTGGGTTCCTATACGTTGACCTACAACGTGAGCGACGGCCAGGGCAACAGCGCCGACGAAGTCACGCGCATTGTGACGGTCTCCGACACGGCAGTTCCGATTATCACGCTCAACGGTGATGCGGCAGTTACGGTGGAATGCGGGGCAACCTATGATGATTTGGGCGCGGTTGCGATAGATCTGTGCGCGGGCGACTTGACGGCCAGCATTCAGGTGGTCAATCCGGTAAATGCCATGGCGCCAGGCGTTTATGCTGTTCAGTACAATGTGGCAGACGGCAATGGCAATAGTGCGGTTGAGGTCACCCGCACGGTGACGGTTGCCGGCACAATCGTTCCCGACATTACGGGCCAAACCCAGGCGGCGGCGGAAGCCGCGCTTGGTGCCGTAGGGCTTGCTGTGGGCACTGTCACGCAGGAATATAACGCCACCGTGGCAGCCGGGAACATCATCGGCCATAGTCCTGCGGCGGGTATGTGCGCGGCAACGGGAACGGCAGTGAACGTTGTCATTTCCCTTGGCATTGAACCTGGCGAAGGCGAAGGTGAGAGCATCTATGAGAGCGACGGCGTCTTGGGCGACCTCAACGTGCAAGGCGGAGAGCCCATTGAAATCAACACGGGCCGTACACCGCCCACCCTGCTGGTACAGGCGGTCCCCGTTGGCTTCCTGTATGAGGGTCGGGTGGTGGACGGTGTGGCCGTCTTTGGTTTTGACAACGTGACTGTGGCGGACGGTGTAACAGTTACGGTCACGGGCGGACGGCCTTTGTCCATCGCGGCAGCCGGGGATATGCGCTGGGGCGCAAACATTGCCGTGCCGCCGGGCATGCTCGGTGGCGGCGCGGGCGGTGTGGGTGGTGTCGGCGGCGCGGGCGGCGCGGGCGGCCAGGGTGGTCAGGGCGGTGGCGGCGGTTTGGGCGGAGCAGGGGGGCGGGGCGGCGGTGCCGATGTTGTTCGGGGTGCTCAGGGCAACGGCGAGGATGGATTCCCCGGCCGGGCCGGGACAGCCGGCTTGTCCGGTCAGCGCGGAACCGACAGTATGCCCGGAAACCCTGGGGGTTCCGGGTGTCACGGTTATGGTGACAACGGCACCGGCGGAAATGGCGGCCTCGGTGGCGTACCTGCTTACGGCGGCATGTCTGGCACCGGCGGTCTTGGGGGTGCGCAGTATGTCGGCGGCGCAGGCAGTAACGTCGCTTTTGGTGTCTCGGCAACATCCCTGGCGGGTGCCGCCGGCGGATTCAACGCCGGCGGAATAGCGCCTTCCGGTGGTACCACGGGGGCGCCCGGTGCGGGCGTGAACGGTTCATTCGGCAATATCGGCGAGGATGCCGCATATGCGAACATGGCGACCATCGCCAATTCACTGACACTGCTGGCTGGCAGTGGCGGCGGTGGTGGTGGCGGCGGATCTGGTGGCGGCGGCGGTGGTGGCGGTGGTGGCGGCGGCGGCGGTTCCGGCGGTTCCGGTGGTGGCGGTGCCGGTGGTGCGGGCTACGACGGGTTCTTGGGTGTCGGCGTATTCCGGTCTTCGGGTGGCGGTGGTGGTGGAGGTGAAGCCGGTCAGGCCGGTGTGCGAAATGCATCCACCACGTGGCCGTCGTCTCCAGCGGGCGGCTCGGCCGGTGCGACAGGCGGCACGGGCGGCACGGGCGGAATCGGCGGTTCGGGCGGCATGGGCGGCATGGGTGGCACGGGTGCTCCCGGCGGCGGTGGATTTGTGCTGGCCGCACGCGGTCTATTGCGCATTACGGCTTCCTCGACATTGGATGTTTCCGCAGGGGTGTCCACCTCCGGATCGAACGGCCCCGCATCAGGCACCCCTCCGCAACCACCGATGGCTGGTGCCGCAGGCGTTGCCGGCGCACCTGGCGGTTCGTCCGGTGGCGGCATAGCGGGCGGCGGCGCAGGTGGCAATGGCGGCAATGGCGGCACGGGTGGTGCAGGCGCGGCCGGTGGAACAGGCGGTGTCGGCGGCACAGGCGGCGCGGGCGGCCATGGTCTGCCGGGCATGGTGAAGTTGCACGGTTCGGTGGTATTGGCCAACGGCGCGACTGTTCTGGCAGGACACAATGCCTCTGAGGCACCGGAGTATCAGGGGCGGTTTACGCTGATATCGAACATGAAGCCTTCGGCCGTTTCGGCGGCAATGCCGACCTTCTCGCCCGTGCAGATCGTCAGAGGTACCACGAAGAATGATGCCGTGCTGACGGGGGACAACAGCGCTTTTGGCGGGGGCGCGAACGCACCGCTCATTGGCGAACTGCAGGGTGGTCCGGCCGCGGCGGGCCTCTTGAAGCCGGGTTATTGGAACGAGGCGGTTGTGCTGGCAAACCCCACCTGTCGGGCGGGCGAAGTGTCGGTGGTTCGGCTGGACAGCGTGTTTGAAGGGATGTTCCAAGTGTTCGTGGTGAACGACACAGACAACCCTGTAACGAATTTCGAACTTGCCGTCAACGGCGCGAGTCATAACATCGCTTTGATTCCCGCAAGAACCACCTGGACAACCACCGAACTTGCCAAGCACACACTCTCGTATATTGCGGGCGCTCACGGAGCCATTCAGGGGACAACGCCGCAGTACGTAACAGACGGCAACGACGGAACCCCGGTGACCGCCGTGCCCGACGCGGGATTCAGCTTTGTAAAGTGGAGCGATGAGGTGACAACCGCCACGCGCACGGACCTTGCGGTGGAGGCGGACATCATAGTGACTGCCGTCTTTGCGGACCTTACCGCGCCAACTATTGCGCTGCTGGGAGCCGACCCGGTCATCGTCGAATGCCACACCCCCTATACGGATGCGGGTGCCACCGCCAATGATACGGCTGTCGGAGACCTCACCGGTAGTATCATCGTTGCCAATCCGGTGAACGCGAATGCGGTGGGCGTGTACACGATTGCCTACAACGTGTCCGACCCGTCGAACAACAACGCCCCGGAAGTTACGCGGACAGTGACCGTGACGGACACGGCTGCTCCGGTCATCACGCTTAACGGGGCGGCGTCGGTTACGGCGGAGTGCGGAACGGCCTACACGGACTCGGGCGCGTCGGCCAACGACAACTGCGCTACCGGCTTGGTAGTCACGGTCGCGGGCGACACGGTGAACACGGCGGTGCCCGGGGTGTACACGGTTCGCTACAACGTGACTGACCCGTCGGCCAACAGCGCGGCGGAAGTCACGCGTATTGTGACGGTGTCCGACACGCAAGCGCCAGTCATCACGCTCAACGGTGAGGCGGCAGTCACGGTGGAATGCGGAGCGACCTACGATGATTTGGGCGCGGTTGCGACAGATCTGTGCGCGGGCGACGTGACGGTCAGCATTCAGGCGGTGAATCCTGTAAATGCCATGGCACCAGGCGTTTATATTGTCCAATACAACGTGGCAGACGGCAATGGAAATAGTGCCGCTGAGGCCACGCGCACGGTGACGGTTGCCGGCACAATCGTTCCCGACATT
>CALDSM010000703.1 GCA_937923585.1 uncultured bacterium | reverse complement strand
CGGGAAGAAGCCGAGGTCGGCGCGGTGCGTGCCGTTCTTGTCCTTCATGGCCGCCAGCGGCATGCCGTCGGACCATTCCGCAAGAAGCGTTGCGCCGGGGTTGAGCGCCCCGCCCGACGGACGGATGCTCAGGCTGCCGCCGTCAAACATGTGGATGCCGGCCACAATCGGATGCGCGGGCACATGCACCGTGCCGAGCTCGGCCGCGCCCAGCTTCAGGCTCGACGCGGAGAATACGGCGTACTGGCCGTCCTGCCACCGCCCCTGCATGTTCGTGCCGAGGCCCTCAAGCATGGCGCAGACCACGCCTCCGCCCGCATCAACATAGTCCGCCATGGCATTGCCCAGGGCGGTCGCATCTGCGTAATTGCTGAGGGCATTGTAGACCATTGCTGCATCAAACGCCTGCAGTTCGGCCAGCGTGGGTGTGACCAGGTCAACTCGGATCAAAGCGACGCTGTTGAACTGTCCCGTGATGAGGAGTTTCGACTGAACATCGTCAATCGAGCCGCTTTGAGGATCCGCCCCGCAGACCGCAACGTTCAGGACGCCGGCTGGAGTGATGCCCAATTCGGCCGCACTGAGAACATTTGCAACTTGCGCGGCCTCCGTGATCACCTCCGTCTGCCCTTCGGAACGCCCCTCGGCGACCTTCTTGAATGTGACGGCCACAGGCCCGTCCAGCACGCCGCTGCGCGCCGCCAGGGAATCCACCGCGGCCTGGATGCCGTCAAGCCTGTTCGTGCGCGCTTCACCAAGGCCCGTCACATCCTGAACCCGGATCTGATAGTGCAAATCGTCGGTTGCGCCGTCGTTACAGACGCTTATTCCGGGGTCGAACCTAAACTGCTGCGCCTGCAGCAGAACCTTCGACAGCGGCGCGGGAACTTCCACGCGCATGACCGGCGAACCCGGCAGGACGGTCACGATGCGTGTGACTTCCGCCGCAGGGTTGCCGGCGCCGTCGCTGACGTTGTACGTCACCGTGCAGGTGCCGGAAACGGCCGGGTTCACCGGGTTCACCGTGACAATTGCCGCCGTCAAATCCCCCGAGCAGGTGTCCGAGGCCGTGGCCCCCGCATCGGTGTATGTGCCGCGATAGTCAACGGTGACCGGAGTGGCGCCCAGAAGCGTGATAACCGGCGGGGTGGTGTCCGCAACGGTCACCGTGCGCGTGACTTCGGCGGCATTGTTGCCGTTGCCGTCGGTTACGTTGTAGCGGACCGCGTAGACCCCGCGCGCAGCCGTGTCCACCGGATTGGTGATCGAGACGGCGGCGGTCAAATCGCCCGTGCAGCCGTCCGCCGCCGTCGCGCCCGCGTCCGTGTATGTGTCTCCGCACTCCACTGTCACGGATGCTGGGCCGCTGAGTGTGATAACCGGGGCGGTCGTGTCCACGACGGTAACGATGCGCGTGGCCTCTGCGGCGTTGTTGCCGTTGCCGTCGCCCACGTTGTAACGCACCGTGTAGACGGCGCCGAGCACCGACGTGTTCACCGGATTGGTGACGGCAATGCCGCCTGTGCGATTCCCGGCGCAGACATCGCTGGCCGTCGCCCCCGCATCGGTGTACGCTGTGCCGCACTGCACCGTGACTGCGGGTGAGCCGACAAGGGTGATGACCGGCGCCGTCGTGTCGGTGACGTTCACCGTCCGCGTCACCTCGGCGGCGCTGTTGCCGTTGCCGTCGTTCACGTTGTAACGGACGGTGTAGGCACCCGGAACAGCGGTGTTCACCGGATTGGTGACGACAATGGCACCCGTCCGGTCTCCGGCGCAGTCATCACTGGCCGACGCGCCCGCGTCCACGTAGGAGGCGCCGCATTCCACCGCGGCGGGGTTGTCGCCCAGCAGGGTGATGACCGGCGACGTGGTGTCGGTGCTCAGCAACTTCCAGCGCCACAGGTCGTTGAGGTAACCCGGACTCGCGGCACTGTAGCCGTAACCGCCGAGAAGCCACATTCCGCCGGAGCCGTCGGTCCACGAGACCGAAGCGTGGCGCGCCCCAGGCTTGTTGCCCGCCGCCGGCACCCCGAGTGTGCCGTAGGTTCCCGGTTGGCTTACCACCGAAGCGCCCTTCATCCAGGTCCAACACCCCGTCTCGGCGTCGAATTTCCACAAGTCGTTCGGGTATCCCGTACTCGCTGAACTGGCGTAGCCTGAACCGCCGAAGAGCCACATCTTGCCGGAGCTGTCGGTCCACGAATTCCCCCCATAGCGGGCACCGGGTGTGTTGGCGGCCGCAGGCGTGCCCAGCGTGCCGTAGACCCCGACCTGGTTCGTGATCGAGGCGCCTTTCATCCACGTCCAATTGCCCGTGACGGGGTCGTATTTCCAGAGGTCACTGAGATTGCCGGAACTGCCCGAATTGGAAAGACCGGTCCCTCCGAAAAGCCAGAACTTGCCCGATCTATCAACCCACGTGACCGATCCGTTGCGGCCTCCAGGCGTGTTGGCAGGATCAGGCACCCCAAGTGTGCCATAGGCTCCCAATTGGTCCTTCGTTGGGGTTCCCGCAACCCAAGTCCAGTTCCCCGTGGCGGGGTCGTATTTCCACAGGTCGTTGAGGCTTCCGGCAAGCCCGCCGGCGCTGTCGTAGCCCATGCCGCCGAATAGCCACAGTTTGCCGGACCCGTCGGTCCAGGTCGCTGCATTATATCGCCCACCGGGCGTGTTGGCCGAATTGGGCACCCCGCGCGTGCCGTAGGTTCCCACTACTCCGCTGTTCTGGGCGCCCTTCATCCAAGCCCAGTTGCCGGAGACAACGTCGTATTTCCACAATTCGTTATGGACGACACTGGCGAGACCGCCGAAGAGCCAAAGGTTGCCTGCGCTGTCGGTCCACGACACCGAACCTGAACGCGCTCCGGGCGTGTTGGCGGCCGCCGGGGTGCCGAGCGTGCCGTAAGTCCCGGACTGGCCGCTGGTTGATGCACCCTTCATCCAAGCCCAGTTGCTGGTATCGGGGTCGTACCGCCACAGGTCGTTGAGATTCCCTGTGCTCCCCGAACCGGGATAGCCGGTGCCGCCGAAAAGCCACAGTTTGCCGGAACTGTCAGTCCAAGAAGTCGCCGAGAAGCGCGCTCCAGGTTTGTTGGCGGCCGCAGGCATGCCGAGCGTGCCGTAGGTTCCGGTTTCGGCCGTCGTCGAAGCACCCTTCATCCAGGTCCAATCCACTCCTGCCGGCGCACATGGGTCCGCGCTCACCACCACCGTCCGCGCTGCCTGTGCCGCGGCGTTGCCGTTTCCGTCGCTCACGTTGTAGGTTACCGTGTAGATGCCGGAAACGGACGTGTTCACCGGATTGCTGACTGCAATCGCACCGGTGCGGTCGCCCGCGCAGGCGTCCATTGCAGTCGCCCCCGCGTCCGTGTAGGTGCCGAGGTAGGCAACATTCACGGGGCTGGAGCCCAGCAGCGTGATGACCGGCGGAGTGGTGTCAGCCACGGTCACCGCCCGTGTCACTTCAGCGGCGTTGTTGCCGTTGCCGTCAGCAACGCTGTAACGGATTGTGTAGATCCCGCGGACCGCCGTGTCTACCGGGTTGGCGATCGATATGGCACCGGTCAGATTGCCGGCGCATGCGTCCGAGGCGGTTGCACCCGCGTCCGTGTACGCCGAGCCGCACTCCACTGTGACCGAGGCTGAACCATTGCGGGTGATGACCGGAGGGGTCGTGTCCACGACTGTAACGATGCGCGTGACCTCTGCGGCGTTGTTGCCGTTGCCGTCACTGACGTTGTACGTGATGGTGTATGCGCCCAAGACGGCAGTGTTCACGGGGTCTGCTTTGACCACGCTCGCTGCAAGATCTCCCGCGCAGATGTCTGTGGCCGTCACGCCCGCGTCCGTGTAGGCTGTGCCGCATTGGCTCGTTACTGTGGCAGAACCGTTGAGCGTGATGACGGGCGCGGTCGTGTCGGTTACTGTCACGATGCGCGTGACGGTTGCGGCATTGTTTCCGTTGCCGTCGCTTGCGTCATAGGTGACGGTGTAGGTGCCGGGTGAGTGAATGTCCACCGGATTGTGCACTGTGATATTGGCTGTAAGATTTCCCGCACAGATGTCCGCGGCGGTTGCGCCCGCGTCGTTGTAGGCTGTTTGGCAATCCACCTCCACCGACGCCGGCCCGTTCAGCATGGTTACCGGCACCGTGGAGTCCACCACGTTCACCGTCCTGATGACCTGCGCGGCGGAGACGCCGTCTCCGTCAGCAACGTTGTAACGAACGTAATACGTGCCGGGAACCTGCACATTGACGGGGTTAACCGCAACGATGCCGCCGGTCAGGTCGGCGCCGCTGTGATCAACCGCCGTGGCGCCCGCATCGAGATACCCCGTGCCGCATTCCACCGCAACCGGATTGGATCCCACCAGCGTGATCACCGGCGCGGCGGCGGCGGCCACGGTGACGACGCGCGTGATTTCAGGGGCGCTGTTGCCGTTGCCGTCGCTGACGTTGTACCGCATGGTGTAGGTGCCGGGCGTGTTCACATCAACCGGGTTGGCTACGGCGATGTTTGCGGTCCGATCGCCGACACAGAGGTCCGCCGCTGTGGCGCCCGCATCCGTGTATGCGGCACCGTAAGCGACGCCCGCCGGATTAACCCCGAGGAGGGTGATAATCGGCGGGAGAGAGTCGGCCACGTTGACCGTTCGCGTAACTTCGGAGGCGTTGTTGCCGTTGCCGTCGTTCACGTTGTATCGCACCGTATAGGTGCCTGGGAGGCTGACATCCACGGGGTTGGTGATAACAAGGCTGCCGGTTACATCGCCTGCGCAGTTGTCTTTCGCGGTCGCGCCTGCGTCGGTATATGAGGAACCGCATTCAACCGCGGCAGAGTCCCCGCCGAGCAGCGTTATAACCGGCGGATAGGCATCCACTGCGGACAGTGAATAGCGCCACAGGTCGTTCATGTAACCGTAACTGCCGGAAGCAGGATAGCCGTAGCCACCCAAGAGCCACAACTGTCCTGAACTGTCCGACCAAGACACGGACTTTGTGCGCCCGCCGGGCATGTTGGAATCCGCCGCCTCCCCCATCATGCCGTAGGTGCCGTTCTGACCGGCGGTGGTGGCTCCTTTGAACCAGGTCCAATTGCCGGCGGCGGGGTCATACCTCCAAAGGTCGTTCATATAGCCTGTTTCCGTGGCGGAATAGCCGTACCCGCCGAAGAGCCAGACCCCCCCGGAGACGTCGGTCCACGAAAGTGCATCCGAGCGCCCGCCGGGCGTGTTGCCCGATGCGGGCGATTTGAGGGTGCCGTACACACCGTACTGATTGACCGTTGAATTGCCCATCATCCAGGCCCAGTTGCCCTTGCCGGTGTCATACTTCCACAGGTCGTTCAAGTAACCTGTTCCCGCGGCCGCATAACCGTTTCCTCCGAAGAGCCACAGCGATCCGGCGGCGTCTCTCCACGATGCGGACCCATAGCGTGCGCCGGGCGCGTTGCCCGGAGCGGGCGTTCCGAGCGTGCCGTACACGCCGTACTGATTGACCGTGGAACCGCCGTTCATCCAAGCCCATTGGCCCGTTATGGGGTCATATTTCCACAGGTCATTAAGGCTTCCATAGTTCGACGCGCCATCATAGCCGTATCCGCCAAAAAGCCACAGCTTCCCTGAAGCGTCCATCCACGCGGCCCCGTCTCTTCTCGCGCCTGGCTTGTTGGTGGATGCAGGTGTCCCGAGGGTGCCGTAGGTCCCCGATTGGCCAAAGGTGGATGCGCCTTTCATCCAAGTCCAGTTGCCGGCAGCCGTGTCATATTTCCACAAATCGTTGAGAGTCCCGGCATTGCCGGAGCCGTCGTAACCATAGCCGCCGAAAAGCCAAAGATTGCCGGCAGCGTCGGCACACGACATGGCGCTATAACGGGCACCCGGCGTGTTGGACGATCCGGCAGAACCCAAAGTCCCATAGTACCCGGACTGATTTGTGTATGAGTAGCCCTTCATCCAAGTCCAGTATCCCGTATCGAAATCATATCTCCAGAGATCGTTTAGAGAGCCGCTTGAGGTCGAGCTGCCGTAGCCGGTTCCTCCAAATAGCCACAGCCTGCCGAGACTGTCTTTCCAGGAGACCGCATCCCGACGCGCGCCTGGCTTGTTGGTTGCCGCCGGCGTGCCGCGCGTGCCATACGTCCCGGACTGGTTAAGTGCAGTGGGACCATTCATCCAGGTCCAGTTTCCGGCTGAACAGGGTTCCTCGCCCGGTATGTAGCGCACCACCACGATTCGGCTTGCCTGGACAGCGGCATTCCCATGCCCGTCGTCCACGTTGTAGCGGACGGTGTAGGTGCCGAGAGTCGTGGTGTTTACCGGATTGACCACGGTAATGCCGGCGGTCCGGTCTCCCACACAGGTATCCGTCGCCGTGGCCCCGGCGTCCGTATAGGCCTCACCAAATGTGACCGTCAGCGGATTGGCACCCAGCACACTGATCACCGGCGGAGTCGTGTCTACCACCGTGACGGTCCGCGTCACTGCAAAAGCGCTCCGACCGAGACCGTCACTGACGTTGTAACGCATCGTATAGGTGCCCAGCGCACCGGTGTTTACGGGATTGGTGACGACGATGCTGCCGGTCAGGTCTCCGCCGCTTCCGTCAACGGCGGTGGCGCCGGCATCCACATAGGCCGCGCCGCACTCTGTTGTGACGGGATCGGCGCCCACCAAAGTGATGATCGGTTGGTTTTCAACGCCCACAATAACGGTACGCGTAATCTCCGATGCATTGTTGCCGTTGACGTCGTTGACGTTGTACCGCACGGTGTGCGTGCCTGCCGCGAAGGTGTTTACCGGATTGGTGACCACGATGCGCGCCGTAATGTCACCTGTGCAACCATCTGTTGCTGTCGCGCCCGCGTCCGTGTAGGCGGTGCCGTAGTGGACGTTCACTGAAGCAGCGCCGAGGAGCGTGATAACGGGAGGGGTGGTATCCTCCACGTTCACGATGCGTGTGAGCTCGGCGGCATTGTTGCCGGCGCCGTCACTCACGTTGTAACGGATGGTATAGGCGCCCAAGTATTGCGTGTTGACCGGATTGGTCACGGTGATTCCGCCGCTCAGGTCACCCTCGCAGTTGTCATGGGCGGTCGCGCCCGCGTCCACATAGGGCAGGCCGCATTCCGCGGCGACCGGCGAGGTTCCGAGCAGGCTCATCGCAGGCGGCGTTGTGTCGGCGGCAGCATTCACCTCATACCGCCACAGGTCGTTCAGGTATCCTGACGCCGTTCCGCTGGCGTAGCCGGTACCACCGAAGAGCAGCGTCACGGAACCGTCTGTCCAGGCCGACGGCTCAAAGCGCCCGCCGGGAATGCCTGACGGAGCCGGGATTCCCAATGTGCCGTAGGCACCCTGTTGGTTGGCCGTGGAGGCGCCATGCATCCACGTCCAGTTGCCTGAAACTGAATCATACTTCCACAAATCATTAAGGCTGCCGTTTCCCGTGGCGGCATAACCGCTGCCTCCCCAAAGCCACAGCTTGTCCGAAGCATCTTTCCACGCCACCGCACCCGAACGCCCCCCGGGTGTCCTGCCTGCCAGTGAGCCTGCATAGGCTCCCGGGGAATTAACCGAGGAGGTCCCTTTCATCCAGGTCCAATTGCCTGAGCCGGGACTGTATTTCCACAAGTCATTGAGGGAGCCTGAACTGAGGGATGAGTAGCCGGTGCCGCCGAAGAGCCATAGATTCCCCGATGTGTCGCTCCATGACACTGCTCTCTGCCGGGAACCGGGCGTATTGTTCGCGGCGGGCACGCCCAGTGTGCCGTAGGTGCCGACCGCAAGTACCGAAGAGGAGCCCTTCATCCAAGTCCAGTTCCCCGTCGAGGGGTCGTAGTTCCACAGGTCATTCAAGACGTTCGGAGCAAGGAGCCCGTTCGTAGTGTCAAAGCCGCTGCCGCCAAAGAGCCACAGTCTTCCCGACGCATCGGTCCAAGACGTTGCACCCATACGCGCACCGGGCGTGTTCGCGGCGGCAGGCACGCCACGCGTGCCGTAGACGCCCACTTGGCTGTATCCGAACGACCCTTTCATCCACGTCCAATTGCCGGTGGCGGGTTCGTATCTCCACAAGTCATTCAAGCGGCTTCCGGCGATGTATCCGCCGAAGAGCCACAACTTGCCGGAATTGTCCACCCAGGTTGTACTATCGTTACGCGCACCAGGCGTGTTGGCCGCTGCGGCCACCCCAAGTGTGCCATAGATGCCTGCCTGGTTCTCTATCGAAGCGCCCTTCATCCAGGCCCAGTTGCCGGAAGAGCGGTCGTATTTCCACAGGTCGTTGAAGTAGCCTCCGCTGTATCCACCGAAGAGCCATAATGCGCCCGAAGAGCCGGTCCACGTGGCGGCGCCGTAACGTCCACAGGGTGTGTTGGCGGCTGCCGGAGTGCCGAGCGTGCCGTATGTTCCCGAGGGACCCGTTGTCGAGGCGCCCTTCAACCACGTCCACGTCACGGTTGTCTCGCAGGGCTCCAACCCCGGGGGATAGCCGACGACCACCGTGCGCGTCACCTCCGCCGCAGGAATTCCGTTGCCGTCGCTCACGTTGTAACGCACCGTGTATGTGCCGGGCGTCAGCGTGTTCACCGGATTCGTCACCGTAATGCCGGCGGTGAGATCGCCCGTGCAGAGATCGCCCGCCGTGGCGCCCGCATCCGTGTACGTGTCGTTGTATGGAATATGCACGGGATTGGAGCCCAGAAGCGTGATGACGGGCGGAGTCGTGTCCGCAATGGCCACTGTTCGCGTGACCTCCGCGGCGCTGTGTCCGTTGCCGTCACTTACGTTATAGCGCACCGTATAGACGCCTGGCATGGCGGAGTTGACCGGATTGGTGACAACAATGCTGGCTGTCAGGTTGCCGGCACACGCGTCCAACGCGGTCGCGCCCGCGTCCGTATAGGTGCCGCATTCCGCCGCGATCGAAGACGGACCGGTGAGCGTAATGACCGGCGGCGTGGTGTCCGCCGTGACCGCCACCGTGCGCGTGACTTCTGCGGCATTGCCGCCGCTGCCGTCGCTCACGTTGTAGCGCACGGTGTATATCCCCGGCACCGCGGCGTTCACCGGGTTGGTGACAACGATGCTTCCTGTCAGGTCGCCCAAACAGAAGTCGTTTGCCGTTGCGCCCGCGTCCGTGTAGACGTAACCGCACTCAAAGGCAACGGAAACTGATCCGGTGAGGGCAATGAC
>CALDSM010000702.1 GCA_937923585.1 uncultured bacterium | reverse complement strand
GGAAAACATGCGGGCCGTCAGGGAGGGCATGACCCAGTTGGAGGTCCAGGAGAAGATGGGCGTGCCCGGCGCGCTGATCGCCGGCACCGACCAGGCCAGCGTCGTATACCGCTGGAACCAGGCCGGACTCAGCTTTCTCGCCAAGTTCGAGAACGGCAAGCTCATCCGAAAGAGCATCATCACGCCGCTTGGCGACGAGGTGCCCACCGAGAAGGTTGAGGGCAAGACGATTGACAAGGACCTATACAACGGCATCCGGGCGGGCATGTCCTTTGACGAGGTCATGGGCCGCATCGGCATTGAGGCGCAGCCCATCAGCAAGAACAGCGAGAATGTCAACATTTACACCTGGCGCGACAGCAGCGGCTCCAGTTTCACCGCCCGGTTCGAGAACGACAAGCTCGTGAAGAAGTCGGGGCTCTTTGTGGCGAAAGGAAAAGGGAAGGGGAAGGCTGAGGAGGAGCAGGCGGAAGGGGAGAGGCCCCCGGAGCCGAACACCCGGACCGCGGAGGACAACGCGGAAGAGGCTGCCGGGAACGCGGACGACGGCATGAACGGCGCGGAGGACAATGCGGAACAGGCGGCCGGCGGCACCGAAACGGACACCGCTGAAACCGCTCCACCCGCGCCCCGCAAGGGCCGCGTCACCGTGGCGGGCGCGTCCCGCCGGGAACGCGAGGCGGAAAAGGGCGGGGGCAAGTCCGGTTCCTACCGGCCGCGCGCGCAACTGCCCCAGAACATGCTCAGGCTGCCGCAGGGGAGCTATGAAATCCGGGTCCGCAATGCGGCCGACACCCGCGTGAAGGCGGCGGTCGTTTCACAGGAAGGGTCCACGGAACTCACCATTCCGCCGGGCGGCAAACAGTCCGTCTTCGTCAACCAGGGCGACTACGTCGTCAACTTCATCTACGACGACGACCCCTACACGCTGCACCGGGGCGGGGTCATTCCCATCGGCCAATGGCTGACCGACATGGAAGTGTTCCTTTACGGGGATACCTACAACGTGCAGGTGCTGGACAAGAGCCGGGACAAGCCCCAGTCCCGCGAAAACGCCCCCAACCTGAAGAGTGAATTTCGCCGCTGATCCCCGGCCGTTCTAAACGGCCGAAATCGCCCGCGTTTCCTCGGCTTCCGTGACCGCAGGCTGCTCCGTCACCACCGGTAGCGGTTTCAGTTCCCTCGGAAGCAGCAGTGCCCTTTCCAGGAATTGCGCCACCCGCGAGGACACCTCCTCGCTGCCCGCGCCGTTGATGATGCCGTGCCGTCCCCGCTCGAAGACCGTCAATTCCTTGTGCGGCGAGCCGAGCCGCCCGAAAATGTCGGGACCGCTGTCCGGA
The DNA here is from genome assembly GCA_937923585.1 of uncultured bacterium. GTDB lineage: Bacteria > Hydrogenedentota > Hydrogenedentia > Hydrogenedentales > CAITNO01 > CAITNO01. Next base: position 17,794 of record CALDSM010000702.1, on the reverse strand, counting down.
TGCACCGTCGGGTCCTGTGACGCCTGGACCACCAGCGCCGGGATGGATATGGTTTCGAGCACCCGCTCCGACTCCGCCATGACGTTCACCAACTCGTTCGCCGCCGTCAGCGGGTTGCGCAGGTAGTTGATATGCAGGTTCTCCGGGTGGTTCTCCGAGTACTCCCAGCGGAACCGGTCCGCGCCGACCCTGTGCAGCAGCGAGTTGAAGCCCAGGATGGACGGGACAAAATGAATGCCGCGGTTCCGCACATACAGCGGAGCGCAAATGGAAATCACCGCACGCAGCCGTTCCGGCATCCGCGCCGCGCCGATCAGCGACAGGCATCCGCCCGCCGAAAACCCGCACAGCGCGACCTTGTCCGAGAGGGTTTCCAGAATGGCGACGCCCCGCTCCACCGCCCCGTACCATTCCTGCCACGGGCGCGCCGCAATGTCTTCCGGCGCGGTGCCGTGCCCCGCCAGTCGCACGCCGTACACCGCATAGCCCGCCCGGCACAGCGCCTCGCCCAACTGGCGCGTCTCCAGCGGCGCCGCCAGAAATCCGTGTGTCAGCACCACTCCGCCGAGCGGCTTCAGCCGCCGGGGTCGCAGCAGATACGGGCGGCCCACCTCCGGGGGTTTCGATTCGCCCGGGATGTAGTGGCGCGCGTAGGCGTCCTCGAAAGCGCGCAAATCCTCTGCCACGAGCGCCTGGCGGACGCGCCGCCGTGCCATCAGCATTTCAAACCGATGCAACAGTCGGGCGATCATGTCTTTTGCGGGCCGGACATCTACCATGCGCTCTGCGTCTCCTGCCTCTAGCATACCACCAAATCGCAGAATTGTCATTGGAAATCTTCGCGCGAACCGGATTCCGTTTTTTCGCAGTCTTTGCGGCTGGCGCAATCGGGGGAGTAAAAAGCAGTGGAAAACCGGCGTCCGCATTCGCAAGAATACCCTGTCTCGTCACTGGCAGAAACCCGCAACGAAGGAGAACTGACATGAAGAATGCCATTCAATTTGCACTGCTTCCGGCACTGGCGCTGCTCTGCGCCGCGTCGGCCCCCGCCCAGCCCGCCGCCGATCCGTTCATCGGCCGTTGGGCGCTTGACCTTCCCAACGGCGGCGCGGGCTGGCTCGGCATAGACAAGGACAAGGGGTATCTCGACGGCAGTGTGCTGTGGTACGGCGGCAGCGTGGTGCCCGTGGACGCGGTGTACATGGACGACAGCACGCTGTGCGCGGTCCGGCTCAAGGAAGTCGAGCGCAAGGACGCCGCCGGTAAAGTGGCGGCGAAGCAGACCTTCCCCGAGACGCTCTCCTGCACGGTGAACGGTGATGAGCTCAAAGGCGTGCGCACCAACCCCAAGGCCGACGGTACCGGCGTAGAGAAGGTCGAGTTCACCGGCAGGCGCATCCCGCCGCTGCCGCCCGCGCCCGACCTGTCCAAGGTGAAGTTCGGCAAGCCGGTGAAGCTGTTCAACGACAAAAACCTCAAGGGCTGGAAGCTGATGGGGCTCGCGAAGAACGGCTGGAGCGTGTCCAGGGGTGTGCTGACCAACGACCCGAAGCAGGAAGAGGGCAAACCCCACATCAGCTACGGCAACCTGCGCACGGAGAAAGAATTCGAGGACTTCAACCTCAGCTTCGACGTGAACATGGCCAAGGACGGTAACAGCGGCGTCTACCTGCGCGGCGTCTATGAGGTGCAGATGCTCGACAGTTTCGGCAAGCCCATAGACACGCATAATATGTGCAGTATCTACAGCCGCATCGCGCCGCTCGTTTCCGCCGAGAAGCCCGCGGGCGAGTGGCAGCATGTGGACATCACGCTGGTGGACCGCCACGTCACCGTCAAACTCAACGGCCAACTGGTGATTGACAACGCCCCGCTGCCCGGCTGCACCGGCGGCGCCATGTGGTCCGACGAGTTCCGCCCCGGCCCCCTCTATCTTCAGGGCGACCACTCCGGCGTCTCCTACCGCAACATGGTGTTGCGGCCCGTGGTGAAATAGCGGTAATGAACTGCCGCAATGGGCGCGGCGGGCAGGTCGAAAGGCGTGCCCGCCGCGTTCCTTCTTAGAGGGTGTTTAGAAAGTCGTCTACTCCGTCATTTCCGAGCATCCGACCCTCCAAAATCATGCCATGCCAAAATCACGCCTTACGTCATTCCCGTTTTCACGGGAATGACGGGGAAATTGAACTGTACTCGCGACTTTCCACACCGCTCATAGAATACAAGAGTAGGTGCGCGATGTTAAGACGGTGCTTGAGGCGTGCGCTTCCGGAGGTCAGTTCTTTTCGCGGCGCAGGAGGCGGCGCAGGAGCGCCCTTGTCCGCGCAAGCATGCCGGGACGGGGGGTGTTTGCGGGGGGCAGATGGGGTGCGGGGGGCATGGGGGGCGGTGCGCCGCCGCCGCGTTCCTTGTAGACCGTGTAGAGCTGGATCAGCGCCTCGTAGAACTCGCGGGCGGAGCCGAAGCGGTTTTCCGGCTCGCGGGCCAGCGCTTTGACGAGGAACAGGTCGGCTTCGGGGGGCAGGTCGGGCCGGAACTCGGTGATGCTTTGGCCCGTCATGGGGGCGTGGCCCGTGAGCATCTCGAAGAAGATGACGCCCAGCGAGTACAGGTCGGCGCGGTGGTCCACCTCGGAGGCGTTGATCTCCTGCTCGGGTGCCATGTACTTCAGCTTGCCCAGGTTCACGCCGACCATGGTCAGGTTCTTGAACTGGTCGTCGAGCTTGGCCAGGCCGAAATCGAAAAGCCGCACCGAACCGTCCGGCATGATCATGATGTTTTCGGGCGAGAGGTCGCGGTGGATGGTGATCTTGTGGGCGTGGTCCAGCGCGCTGGCCACCAGGCAGAGCACGCGCACCGTCGGCGCGAAGTCGAGCCGCTGCTTCTGCTGCATCCAGCGTCGCAGGCTTTTCCCCGGCAGGTACTCCATGGTGTAAAACAGCGTGCCCTGCCATTTCTGCGCGTCGTATATCTTCACGATGCTTGGATGGTTGAGCTGGCGCACGAGCTTCACCTCGCGCACGAACCGCGCCACGGCGTGCCGGCTGGTTCCATACTTGCTGTGCAGGGTCTTGAGCGCGACCTCCTTGCCGGTGGTGCGGTCAATGACCAGATAGACCTCGCCCATGCCGCCCCGGCCGATGATGCCGCGCACCTCGTAACGCTCGGCCAGCACCGTGCCGGGTTCGAATCGCGATATGACGGGTGTCCGTTCCAAAGAAGATACCGCCCAATGGTAGGTGGCCGTACTATAAGAGTGATTATACCGCACTTCACGGCAGACGCAAGCATCCGGCTGCACGGGGGGCGTTGCGGCCGGTTCAGGATTGATTCCGCCCCGGGGTCCTCCTCCTTCGGCGGGCCGTGGTCTTCAAGGGGGCGCTGGCAGGCCGGCAAGGCTCCGCCTGCATGTCGGTCAACGGGAAGAGGCGCATTCCAGGTTTTTTTCTGCTACCATAACCGCGTCGCGACCGGTTCCCGCCGGACTGTTCTATGCGGGCGGGGAATGGCCGCGCAACCGGCCGTTGAGGGAGATGAAACATGCGTGCAACAGGTCAGATGTGCCTTGGGCTGATGCTGGCGGCATGGGCGGCGGCACCGGCTTTCGGAGCGGAGGATTCCATGAAGAACGACGCCAAACCGGCCCTGCTTCCCCTGTGCTATGCGCCGCTGCCGCTGGGGGGCATTCACGCCGCGGGCTGGCTCCAGCGCCAGTTGCAGATCCAGGCCGACGGCCTGTCCGGCCACCTGGAGGACTTCTGGCCGGACATCAAGGACAGCGGCTGGATCGGGGGCACGGCGGAAGGCTGGGAGCGCGCGCCTTACTGGCTCGACGGGTTCGTCCCGCTGGCGTACACGCTGGACGACGCGAAACTGAAGGCGACGGTGCAGCGGTGGATGGACTACATACTCACGCACCAGCACGGGGACGGATGGCTCGGACCGTTCAAGAGCGCCGGATACCAGGACTACGACGTGTGGCCGCAGTTCATCATCCTCAAGGCATTGCGGCAGTATTTTGAGGCGTCGGAAGACAGCCGCGTGATTCCGGCCATGATGCGCTGCGCGAAGAAGATTGACGACACGCTGGCGGCGAAGCCGTTGTTTGACTGGGGCAAGTACCGGTGGATGGATTTCGTGCTGGTCGCCCAGTGGCTCCATGAGCAGACCGGCGAGGCGTGGCTGATCGACGCCATGAAGCGCGCCCATGATCAGGGCTTCGACTGGCGCGGCCATTTCGAGAACTTCAAGTTCAAGGAGAAAATGGCCCGCGACAAGTGCATCCTCGACACGCACGTGGTCAACAACGCGATGGCGGTGAAGGCGCCGGGTGTGTGGCGGCGCCAGTCCCGCGACGCGGGCGACCGGGCCGCGCCGGACCTGATGATGAAGACGCTAGACCGTTATCACGGGCAGGTGACCGGCATCCTGACGGGTGACGAGCATTACGCCGGCAACAGCCCCTCGCAGGGCACCGAGTGCTGCGCGGTCGTTGAGTACATGTTCTCACTGGAGATGCTGCTCTCCTCGCTGGGCGACCCGGCCTTCGGCGACCGGCTCGAACGCATCACATTCAACGCGCTGCCCGGTACCTTTACCGCGGACATGTGGGCCCACCAGTACGTGCAGCAGGCCAACCAGGCCGTGTGCCGCGTCTCGGAGGACCGCGTTTACACCAACAACGGCCCCGACGCAAACCTTTACGGCCTTGAGCCCAACTACGGCTGCTGCACGGCCAACTTCAGCCAGGGCTGGCCCAAGTTCGCCGCCCACCTATGGATGAGGGCAACCCCCAAGGATGGACGACCGGAGGGGCTGGCGGCCGTGGCATGGGCGCCGTGCATCGTGGACACGAAGCTGGATGGCAAGCCGGTGCATGTGGAGGTGAAGACGGACTATCCCTTCCGCGACAGCATCGAGGTCATAATCCGCGCCGACAGCACATTTCCGGTGTCCCTGCGCACACCGATATGGGCCAAAGGTGCCACAATGGAGATTGCGGGAGAGGCCGTCACGCCCCTGACGCCCGGCGGTTCGCACATTGTGACCCGGGAATGGAAAGGCGAGACGACGGTGCGGTTGAAGTTCCCCATGCCGGTCAAGGTTGAGCGGCGCTTTAACGGCAGCGCGGCGATCAGCCGCGGCCCGCTCGTGTATTCGTTGCAGATCGGCAGCGAATGGAAGCACCTGCGCGGCGAGGCGCCGCACGATGATTTCGAGGTGTTCCCCACCACCCCGTGGAACTACGCGCTGAAGCTCGACCCCGCCGACCCCGCGAAAGGCATTCGCTTCGAGGAAGGCCCCGTTGCCGACAAGCCCTACGACCCCGCCGCGCCGCCAGTGCGCGCCGTGGTGCAGGGAAGACTGCTGCCGGGCTGGGGCATAGAACACAACGCCGCCGCCCCGCCGCCGCAGAGTCCGGTGACATCCAAGGAGCCGCTGGTGGACCTGACGCTGGTTCCTTATGGGACGGCGAAGCTAAGAATCGCGGAGTTTCCTGTGCTGGCGGAATGACGCATTCCTCCCGATCCGTCTCTCCCCGTTCCCAAACTGCACTTGGGAACGCGCTCTTTCGCAAAACTGCACTTCGCGCCGCCGGGGCGGGGCCCCCGGCGAAGAAAAGCGGCGGCATGGCCGCGCGCACTCAAAAGTGGGGGACAGGCGACCCCGCCTGTCATGCCTTGGGCATTCGATACAAGCCGACAGCCGGGGGCGGCTGTCCCACATGCCCGAGCTGACTTACAGCACCACCTCCTCGGGCCAGAGTTCGCGGCGTGACGCACCCCAGAGTTTGCCGATGTAGTCTATGGACACGATGTCCTCGCAGGCGTGAAGCCAGAAGGAACCCCTGTCCGACAGGATGATTCTTTCGCCGTCATCCTTGAGGAAGCCCAGCAGGCGCATCCACCGCAGATAGCCGCCGTAGGCGAGGTCCATGTCCTCGCCGAAGCGTTCCCGGTAGGCGGACCGGCTGAATTTGGTTTCGTATATCCGCCAGTACAGCCATCCGGCGCGCTGCATGCGCTCGGACAGGTCGAGTGAGAGGGCGACGGGCAGCCGCCCCCCGTCGAGCGCCTTCACGTACGCGGCCGCGCCGAAGGTGTTCAGGTAGAACAGGTTCCGGAGATAGGAGCCGCCGCTGGCTCCCAGGCCGATGTAGGCGGGCACGGTCACCGAGCAGTACCGCGCCACGCCCCTCCTCGTAAAGGCCCACGCCGAACTGCGCTCGTATCCCGCGCCGTAGAGAACCTCCTCGAAAACGGCGAGCATCTTGCGCCGTTTGAGACTGAGGCGGATGCCGTGGTTGTCCGCGCGCTCCGTGCGCCCCATGGGCGTGTGGGGGAAGAGGAAGATCGGATAGGCGGCCACCTGGTCCACGCCCAGTGCCACCAGATCATGGGCCGTCTGCCGGACCTCTTCGAGCGTCTGCCCCGGCAGGCCGAACATGACGTCCACATTCACGCAGTCGAACCCGTGCGACACTGCCCGCCCCACGGCTTCTTTGACGCCGCTGACCGTGTAGGGCCGGTGGAGCATTTCCAGGTGCCGGTCGAAAAGCGCCTCCACGCCGATGCTCAGATGCCGCACGCCCATGGCGGCGATGGCGTCCAGATTGGCGCCGCTGAGATGGTTGGGGTGGCTCTCCATGTGGATGTCGCACTGCATGTTGAACGTGTTTCGCAGGTGCTCGACCATGTCCGCGAGGCCGTTGTGCAGCATGGTGGTGGGGGTGCCGCCGCCGATGTAGCAGGAGTTGACGTGTTTTCCGCCCAGCAGTCCTGCGTAGAGGTCCATTTCCTTGCGGACGGCGCCAGCATAGGCGGCGGCGAGGCCGCTCTGGTAGATTTCCTTGTTGTAGGGGCAGTAAGGGCAAATCTGCGCGCAGAAGGGCACATGGAGATAAACGCCGAGCGTGTCCGTTTTGGCAAGTTCATCGCGCAGGACTTCGCGCGAAGGGACGGATTTTGTAAAACGGATCTCCCGTTCCCCCGTAAGCCGCCTCAGAAGAAACTGACGGATGAACTGTTCCATCGTTTGCGCTCCGGTGCCCCTGCGCCGCTCAGAAATACTTGAAGGCATTGAGCATGGCCGAGGGTTTCATCTTCAGGGTCTGGTCTATTTCCGCATAGCTGAGATAGCCGCACTGCCGGCACAGTTCGGGATCGTGCGAGAAGCGGCAGCAGCGGTGGACGGTGCCCTTCTCATACACCGAACAGGCATCCACGGGCCGTTTCCAGTCGTTGCGCAGCGCCGAGAGCAGCCCTGCCCGCGAGTTCAGAATCCTGTGGCGTTTGCGCAGGCGCAGGAGTTCCTCCAGCACGGCGCGCCGCTCGTCAGGCTCAAGATACAGGTCGTCGTATCCGTAATAGGGCGTGTGGAAATAGAAGAAAACGCCGCGGATATTGGGGATGCCGTCCATATGCCCAGTGAACCCGGCCATCTCGTTCCGGTTGCGCCGGTTGATGGTGCAGTTGATGAAGAGCGACTGATGCGGTGAGTCCTGGATGTTCTTCATGATGCGGTCGAAGGAAACGCCGCGAAGCGCGTCGTGCGTCTCCCGAAGTCCGTCCACGCTGACGAAGACGGTGCTGGCCGAGGTGGCGATGGGGAAGGTTCCGTTTGTGTAGACGACGACCGTCAAGAACCCGGTGCGGCGGGCGTACTGAACGATGTCCTCCAGGGTGTGCTGTCCGTCGCGCCAGAGGAAGGGCTCGCCGCCCTCCAGGTAGAGGCAGCGGCCGCCTTCCTGATAATAGCCGTCAACCGCGGCCGTGACCTCTGCGAAGTCCAGGTCCTGGGGACCGCGCTCGTCCAACCGGCAATGGGCGCAGTGCAGATTGCAGCGATTGGTCAGCACCAGGCCGCGGATAAGCGGCGGGGTTCTTCCGAGCAGATGGTGACTGAGGACGAATTTGAGTCCGTACAGCGAGGCATTCATGGAAGCGCTCCTCACCTGTGAACGGCATTCTCTCGGAGCATAGCGTTGGAACTATTAATGTCGGGGGGGCTGAATTCGGGAATCACCTATCACCGTTGTTCACCAGGAGCATAACACATTCTTCCGTTTCCGGCGGGACAATTTCCACAGGTGCGGCAATCCAATGTCCTACGGCACGGCCGGACGCAATCATGCGGGACAGGCGCTTTCACCTGCCGAGCCTTGGGCGTTCGATGCAGGCCGACAGCCGGGGGCGGTTGTCCCACGTTTTCGAATGGCCTCCCGTAATTGCGGAGCCGACTACTTCGTTGCGCAGGATTCGAGATGATCGCACTCGACAAGCCGGTTCCTGTCTGGGGCGTCTCAGATTGGCCGCAGTGACTCTGCACGATTCGTCCGCAGGGTGCCGCACCTGCGCCTATCGCACTTCCATTGCCTCGTTCAGCGTTCCGCTTCCCCTCGCCTCAATGGTCACCGCCGCCGCCTTGTCGCCATAACGCACGTTGCACGCGCCGCCGCTCGTGGAGCGGATGGTTGCCGAGGCCAGCTTCCCGTCCTGCCATGCGATGTCCACCTCGAAGCCGCCCCGGGCGCGGAGCCCGTGCACACTGCCCGTGGGCCATGCCGTGGGCAGCGCGGGCAGCAGGTGAATCTCGCCGTTGTGGCTTTGCAGCAGCATCTCGGCGATGCCGGCCGTCGCGCCGAAGTTGCCGTCAATCTGGAACGGCGGATGGTTGTCAAACAGGTTGGGCAGCGTGCATTTCTCGAACAGCACGCCGAGATTCTTCAATGCCGCGTCGCCGTCTTCCAGGCGCGCGAAGAGGCCCACCAGCCACGCGCGGCTCCAGCCCGTGCCGCCGCCGCCGTGTTCAAGCCTGCATTCGAGCGACTTGCGCGCGGCCCGCGCCAGTTCCGGTGTTTGCTCCGGCGTGATCGAGCGCCCCGGATACACGCCGAGCATGTGCGATACGTGCCGGTGGCCCGGCTCGGGCTCCTTGTAGTCCTCCACCCATTCCTGCAAGCGTCCGTCCGCGGTGATTTGCAGCGGCACCAGTTTGGACAGCGTCTCCCGCAGCGTGTTGCGGAAGTCCTCGTCCGTCCCAAGCCGCTCCGATGCCTCAATGCAGTTGGTGAACAGGTCGGTGATGATGAGCGTGTCCATCGTGGCCGAGTAGGTCTGCACCGCCGTGCCGCCGCCCGGTTTGCGGTATTTGTTTTCCGGCGAGTGCGACGGCACAGTGATGAGTTTGCCCTCGAAGCGCGAGCCTTTCGGTGCGGGCACCAGGAAGTCGAGGATGAACTGCGCCGCGTCCTTCATGATCGGATAGCCGCGCTGCCGCAGAAACTCGATGTCGCCGGTAAACGCGTAATGCTCCCACAGGTCCTGCGAGAGCCATGCCGCGCCCATGGGCCAGATGCCCCAGGGGCCGTCCACCGGCGCCGCCGCGCGCCACAGGTCGGTGTTGTGGTGCAGCACCCAGCCCCGGCAATTGTAGTTTACCTGCGCGGTGCGCGCGCCCGTCACGTGCAGGTCTTCCAGCAGGCGGAACAGCGGCTCGTGGCATTCGGACAGGTTCGTCGTTTCCGACGGCCAGTAGTTCATTTCCGTGTTGATGTTCGTCGTGTACTTGCTGCCCCAGGACGGGTCCAGTTGGTCGTTCCAGATGCCCTGCAAATTCGCCGGTTGTCCGCCGGGCCGCGAGCAGGCAATCAGCAGGTACCGCCCGAACTGGAAATACAGCGCTGCCAGTTGCGCGTCCTTTTCGGGGTCATACTGCTTGAGCCGCCGGTCCGTGGGCGTGCCGGCCGGGTCGGCCTTGCCCAGGTCCAGCGCCACTCGTCCGAAGAGTCCCTGGTAGTCCGCCAGATGCGCGTCGAGCAGCGCGTCGAAGGGCTTGGCCGTGGCGGTCATCGTCTTGTGCGCCTTCTCGACCGGATCGGCGGAGATGTCCTGATAATTGACATAGCTGGTGGCGCTGGTGAGCAGCAGCGTCACCGCGTCGGCGCTGCGGATTTCGAGCCGGTCATCCTTGGGCGTTGTCGTACCGCCGCCCACGAGCGCGCGCAGCGACGTGGCGAAACGCAGCCCTTCCTTGTCCCAGGCGGCGTTGCCCTTCTTGTCTCCGGTGCGCGGTCCAAGTTGTCCTGTCATAAACAGGCCTCTGTCCCCGTCGGGATGGGTCTGCGTGTTTGCCTGCGGGCTGTCCAGCCGCACGTCGAAAGACAGGCTGTCCGGACGGTCCGCCGTGAGCCCCACCACGACCACATTGTCCGGATAGGACGCGAACATTTCGCGCGTGTACCCAACGCCGTTGACGCGATAGGAAACGGTGACCACCGCCCGCGACAGGTCCAGTTCGCGCCGGTAATTCTCCGCCGTGTCGTGGCCCGGGAAGGTCAGTCGGAGGTCGCCCAGCGGCTGATAGGACTGCAAGCGCTCCGGAATGCTCATCAGATGCGCGCCGCCCAGCTTCTCCGCCTCGTTCTCCTTGCCCTCCAGGATCAGGCGGCGCATTTCCGGCAGATACTTGGCCGCGTCCGGATTGGTGTAGTCATGCGGCCCGCCGGTCCACAGCGTGTGCTCGTTGAGTTGGAGGTGTTCCTCGGCGGGCACGCCGAACACCATGGCGCCCTGACGGCCGTTGCCCAACGGCAGCGCCTGCGTCCACTCGGCCGCAGGTGCGTCATACCACAGGGTTAAGGCCGGGTCGCACTGGGGCTTCCCGGCGTGCGCCCATGAAGCAAGACCGCAGTTGGCCAGTGCCGCCAAGCCCAGCAGCGCACTCGACACCCGCATCGCCATTCTCATAACCACCTCCAAGGCGCCAAAGGAGTTAGCTACCCAAGGACGCAAATCTGATTGTAGGGGAAAGGAGGAGCGGCACGGTAGCGTGGTGGGAGTCCCGAGGCTCACTGGGAAAAAACTACCGAGTCCTTCAGCTTGAACATTCGCGCATGGACAATCTTGTTTGAAAGCAAGTGGTCTTGAGGAGGCGGTGAGGGTTAGTACAGCATTTGGCGGACCAAATGTGCCCGGCCTTGACATTACACAAATAGCATGATATATTACACGAAGTGCCAGGCATAGTACACAAGATGACAGGAATAGGGTGCAATGGCAATAATGGAGTTCTTTACGTGAAGTTTCTTCTTGAACTATTGAAGATCGTGGACGGTGGCTTAAACAATAACAAGGAAAAGGTCCGTGCGTATGCCTTGGCGCTGGCCGAGAAGATAGACCGTGACGGGGACAGGAAGGCCGCTGACCGTATACGCGGTGTCGTGGGGAACTTCTCCACGGGCAATAACAGTACCCTGACTCTTGCTGGTGCCAGTGCGGCCGCAGTGACCCCTGTGGACAGCGAGTCTCGTTTGGCGCTAGCGGACGTTGAGTTTATTCCCAAAGGAAGTGTGGAAATTTTTCTTGAACCCGATATAGATGACAGTGTGACGGAGTTCCTTCGTTTCGTGAGGGCTGCTGACCGCCTGATTGCCAACAAAGTCGGCATTACTCCGTCGTTACTGGCCTATGGCCCGCCAGGTTGTGGGAAGACAGAACTTGCCCGCTACATCGCCTCGGAACTTGAACTCCCGCTTGTTACAGCGCGTTCAGACGGACTTGTCTCGTCCTATCTTGGAAGTACATCAAAGAATTTGAGAATGCTCTTTGATTATGCCTCATCAAAGCCGTGCGTGTTGTTTCTCGACGAGTTTGACGCCTTCGCCAAGCTCCGCGATGATACCCACGAAATGGGGGAGTTAAAGAGGGCCGTCGTAAGCCTTTTGCAGAACATAGACAGCTTGGATTCCCATACCATTCTTCTTGCCGCCTCGAACCACGAACATCTGCTCGACCCGGCGGTATGGAGGCGGTTTGCGTACAAGGTTCATTTGGTGCCGCCGAGCATCGATGTGCGTGCAAGACTGTTTTGCCGTTTTCTGGGTGACACAGTTACAGAAAAGGAAATAGAGGACGCGGCTACGGTAGCTATAGACTTCTCCGGGTCTGATATTCGCCAGGTGTGCCAAGATGAACTGCGGGAAACGGTGGTTTCCGATTCCATACACACGGATGTCAACAGACTCCTGTTGCGTTGTCTGCGCAGAAGATTGCACAACACCGATTTCTCAGCCTCCACTCTTGAGGTTAAGCTTCAATTGGCGAGGGAAATAAGCCCGGAAATCTTTACTTACAGGCGATTAGCAGAGATGTTCGGGATTTCACACAAACACGTTGGCAACTTATTGAAGAAGGGGAGTAAGCCATGACCGACCACGATTTCCTTCCTATCCGTGTAATGCAGCGGCGCAAAGATGACATACGTAGCGTTACGCGCGGTGGGGGGCCTAAGAAATGTTTCTGCGAAGTCAATATGGAAGTCAGAAACACTCTAGTGCGTCAGGTAAACACACTGGGTGCCGACTTTTCGCCTTCGTTGCGGAAATACCCAAATCTTGCAGGTGTCGCCAAGGTCAAACTGAAAAAGGAGGCCTACGCTAAGAGTCATCGGCCTACCACCTTCTTCAGTGAGACCTGTCCCGTAATCGGAGTACGGGACTTCGGCGAGTTACTGATAAGCGTGACGACCATGGGGCTTGAAAAACTCCAAAACGCCATCCTGAGCGTATCTTCTCAAACAGGCATGGCAGCGCTATCTACGATTGAGTCCATAACGGCGTTTTCTGCCAGCGAAGAGTTGGGTATAGAAGGGGTTGAGAGGCTCGAAGGCGAAATTGTCCATGGTATTCCAGCACTGAAAGTGAAGCTCTTTCATCATTCAGATGACCGGCTGAATACTCAGATAGAGGAGGCGTTTTTGGACCTGTTGGACAGCCTGAAATTGCCAGTCCCCAAGAGACTGGACTATGGCCCCAACCTTGTAATCTATCGGGTCGAAGGGCTACGGCAAGACTCCGTTACCCCGCTGACCGGTTTTATTGGAACACAATGCGTCGGTTCCTTTCCCTCTTACCATTCTGTAAAGACCGCATCGCGTGCATTGAGGGGCCTGACAGCAGATGATTTCCCCGTACCAGGGGATAATTCGCATTATCCAACCGTCGGCATCGTTGATTCCGGCACACGGTCTGACAACTCCTTTCTAACCCCATGGATTGTGGCTAGGGAAGAGTACGTTCCCGAGGAAATACAGGACAATTCACATGGCAGTTTTGTTGCCGGTTTACTCGCAAACCCTCACGTGCTCAACAACCGGGACCCCAGGTTTCCGGATATCCACTCGCGGATACTTGACGTAATTGCCGTGCCCGATTCAAACGAGAACTTCACCGAAGATGAACTGATTACTATTCTCGAAGACGCGCTGAAGCTCCATCGTGATGTCCGTGTCTGGAACCTGTCCATTGGCACAGACGGAGCCCCCTGTAAGTATCATGAGTTTTCCGATTTGGCGATGAGACTGGATTCACTTCAGGACGAGTATGGGGTCATCTTCGTGTTTGCAGGAGGCAATTACGCAACTCCCCCCTTTAGGTCATGGCCTCCGGAAGCGAGTCTTGGTGACGAAGACCGGATACGTCCACCAGCCGATTCTGCTAGAGGTCTAACAGTGGGTGCTTTGGCACACCTCGACAGCGCCAATACAAGAGTAAGGAAAGAGCAGCCATCGCCATTTTCACGTAAGGGGCCAGGTGCCGGTTTCCTCCCGAAACCGGAAATTTCACACTATGGTGGGAATTGCGATGCCAAAGGATACTTCACCCAAACGGGTGTTCTCTCCGTAAACGCCACAAGTCAGTTGGCAGAAGATATAGGGACAAGCTTCGCCGCACCGCTAGTAGCTGGGACCCTGGCAAATGTAGATCACCAATTGGGCGGGAACGCGTCGAGGACGTTATTGAAGGCGTTGCTAATTCATTCCGCCGTGTTGCGCTCCGAGGACTTGTCTCGTGATGAATTGCCTTACAAGGGTTTTGGCATACCCGGAGACGTGGCTGAAATCCTCGGATGCACACAGGACCGAATGACAATGGCGTTTGAGTTGGAGTTGCGTCGCGGCAAGAGCTTCCGGTTCGAGAGAGACGCGTTTCCTATTCCGAACTGCTTACGGGGCAAGAAGGGTGGTCTTCGTGGGGAACTTGTAATGACCCTTGTATACGACCCGCCGCTTGACCCCGTTTTCGGAGCCGAATATTGCCGTACGAATGTGGATGTGGCGCTTGGCGTCTACGAACCCCATAAGAAAGAGAACGGCAAATTCGTCTTCAAAGGCCAAATCCCTCTTGAACCAAAGGATTACGCTGAGCTATACGAGGCTCATCTCATCCAGCATGGGTTCAAGTGGTCACCCGTCAAGGTATACCGGCGGCGGATGGCCGATGTACAGGCTGGAAAGCAGTGGGGACTGCGAGTCGAGGCGTTCGACAGAAGCGATGTCTCCATCGCAGAGCCACAAAATGCGACATTGCTTGTTACTATCAGGGACACAGAAACGGACCCAACTAAGCGTGGGCAGGTCTACAACGAGACTCTGGCTGAAATGAACCGTATTGCGTGGGCCTCGATTGAGCTTCCAGTCAGGACGCGCGTCCGTGCACAGTGAAGTGCAAAACACAAGGAGAACACAATGACCAAACGTGATGTTCATGTAGTACCCCGTGGCGATAAATGGGCCGTCAAAGGTGAAGGCGCCGAGCGAGCATCATCACTCCACAACACGCAGCGGGACGCCATCAATGCCGGTCGCGTTAACGCGCAGAACAAGCATGTTGAGCTTGTGATTCATCGGCCAGATGGCAGAATACGTGACTCGGAGAGTTACGGGAATGACCCTTGCCCGCCTCGCGACAGAGGTTAGTGCCAAAGCCGGGTTGTCCCTATTCACCCGATTCTCGGCCAGGGGCAACCCGCGCGCTTTTTGCCTCTGCTGCAATGGTGCCCGAATCTGATACTCGTTCAAGTTGGCATCCTGAGCGCAGGCAAGGGTCGCAGTTAGGACAGGCAGAATTCTCAGCCGCCTGAACCGAAGCTGGTACTGTGCCAGATCATGAACAACGTTCGTCCGGTGAAGTCTCCATTCGCATCGAAGCAGAGTGTTATAGCAGCCAGATTCCGTATGATGTTATCCGTAGCAAGGCACGCAGCGGCAAATACCCTGCCCTGGCTCCGATGTGTTCCTGTCCTGACTGAACCCTGATGAACCTCTCCTCTTCTGATGTCGCGATGCGCCCCGGCGTCTTTCAG
Organism: uncultured bacterium; assembly: GCA_937923585.1. Lineage (GTDB taxonomy): Bacteria > Hydrogenedentota > Hydrogenedentia > Hydrogenedentales > CAITNO01 > CAITNO01. The sequence continues at coordinate 2,654 of CALDSM010000702.1, read as the reverse complement.
AACAACTGCGGGGCAATTCTATACGTTAACCGTTCAGCGTCCAGCCCTTGCGGTATTTGCGGCAGAGCAGCGCTTCGGCCTCGGGACTGTTGGTGACATGGCCGTTGGCGCTGTCGTACTCGACGGGCTTGCCGACGCGGTAGGAAACCAGCCCCAGCATCATCATCTCGATCATCTTGCCCGCGTAGTCGAAGTCGCAGGAGGTCTTGAGGCTGCCCTTGCAGGCGTCGAGCCATTCGCGCTGGAAATTGTGGACGCGGGGCAGCAGGTGCTCCTTGTCGCGCGGCTTGTAGTAGGTCAGGTCACCGTCCTCGTCGTTGGGCAGCAGCAGCCGGTTTTCAAAACCCGACACGAGCACGCCCTTGGAACCCTTAAACATGGCCCCGTGGTCAATCTTGTTGAGGTCCACCGCGTCGCTTGGCGACTCGGGCATGGCGCCGCCCTGGTACCAGGAGAGGTCTATGGCCGGACGCCAGTCGTTGGCGGGAATCTGGAAGGTCATCTTGAGGTTCACGGGGGACACCTCGGGATTGACCGGCTCGCCGGTGCCTTCGGCCGCCGTGGGCAGGCCGGCTTCGAGTGCGTTCCAGGCGATGTCCATCGTGTGGCTGCCCATGTCGCCCACCTGGCCGCTGCCGAAGTCCCAGTACATGTTCCACTGGAGGCAGTTTGCGCCCGCCTGGCCCGAGAAGTAGCCGGGATTGTAGGGATGCTCCGGCGACGGGCCGAGCCACAGGTCATAGTGCAGCGTCTTGGGCGGCGTGCCCTCGGCGGGCAGGTAGCCGGGCCGCGGAAGCTGGCGGTTGCCCCAGGCGCAGACCGACTTCAGTTCGCCGATGGCCCCGTCGCGGATCAGTTCCTGCACGCGGTTGAAATTCTCATACTGGTGCCGCTGCGTGCCCACCTGCGTCGCCAGCTTGTCCTTGACCTTGAGATAGGTCGCGCGCACGACCCGTGCCTCCTCGACCGAATTGGCCAGCGGCTTTTCGCAATAGACGTGCAGGCCGCGGTTCATGGCCCAGTTGGTGATGAACGCGTGCGTGTGGTCGCAGGTGCAGATGACTACGGCGTCCAGCCCCCTGTGGTCCAGGCATTTGCGCCAGTCCACGTAGCGCTTCGCCTTGGGGAACTTCTCCGCCGCCACGTCCAGGTGGTTCTCGTCCACGTCGCAAATGGCGACGACGTTCTCATGGGCGAGCCCGTCATAGTGGGCCATGCCCCGGCCCCAGGCGCCGATCAGGGCGACGTTCAGCTTGTTGTTCGCGGCATCGGCGCCGAACACCGTCCGGCTTGGCAGCACCAGCAGTCCGGCTCCGGCGGCGGCGGTCATGAGGAATTCGCGGCGTTGAATGGTATTGGACATGGTTTGTTCCCTTTCGTTGGAGGCCCGTCAACCGGAGACCATCATAGCGGCGGGCAGGGTGGCGATCAATTCTTCTCACCGGGAATGCTGGCATCCCTGCCGGCTGTTGTCAGGTATTCATCGTGATTGTAAAAGGGTGCTTGTCCCGCACAGCCGGCAGGGTTGCTCCCGCCAGCGCAGGAGTGACGGGATCTCCCAGTTTACGTCCAATAATAGGCGGTTCCATCCCCCGCGCAAACGCAGAAAGCACAGGAATAGGACTCTTGATCCGCACTGCCGCGTTCCCGATAATAGCACTATTCTTCCCTTGGCGGTTTCAGGGGAAGACGAAACGGGCTGATACCGAATGGGCGCCATTGACCTGAACGAAAGGAAGGGATTTTCATGTCCGACGTGATGAGCGAGTACCGGAGCAAGGTCATTTCCGCGGCGGATGCCGCCGCCATGGTGAAGTCCAACGACATGGTGGACTACTACGCCTTTACGGCCTCGTCGCGCTATTTGGACGAGGCGCTGTCCCTGCGGGCCGGTGAACTGGAGAACGTCACCATCCGCAGCGAACTCCGGCTGGGTCCGCCCTTTGCATGCATCATGGCCGATCCCGAGGGGCGCAGCTTTGTGCTGGATTCGCTGTTCTACGGGCCGCTGGAACTGATGGTTCCCAAGACGCAGCGGACTTGGACGCCGGCGCCGCTGTCGTTCTTCGAGGCGCTCTTTCGCCGCAAGGATTTGCAGTGCGATGTGGCCTCGTTCATGGTGAGCCCGCCGGACAATGAGGGATACCTCCACTTTGCCCCCTCGCCGTCACTGGCCAAGACGCTGGCGCGGGATTCGCGCGTGTTCTTTGCCGAGGTCAACGAGAGCTACTTCCCCATTCGCGGCACGGAAGACCGCCGCATCCACATTTCGGACGTCCGGCACATCATCGAGGGCGACAACCCCCCGATGCTCGGGGTGCCCATTCCGCCCATCTCGCCGGAGGACCAGAAGATCGCGGGCCATGTGCTGGGCGTGGTGCGCGACGGTTCCTGCCTCCAGATCGGCTATGGCGCGGTGCCGGAGGCGGTGGCCACGCTCATCGCCGGCACCGACCTGAAAGAGCTTGGCATTCACACCGAGTTCCTGAGCGACGGCATTATGCGGCTCTGGCAGGCCGGCAAGGTCACCGGGTCCAAGAAGACCACCGACCCCGGCAAGATCGTCTCGGGCATCGCCTTCGGTTCGTCTGAATTGTACGACTTCGTCCGGGACTGCCCGGACCAGATCGGAAGAGCACACGTCTGAACTCCAG
>CALDSM010000701.1 GCA_937923585.1 uncultured bacterium | reverse complement strand
TTCGGCGCGCGCACCAAACTTAGCCTCGTCGCGGCGCTGTCGCACCGGCCCGCGTTGCTCCTGCTCGACGAGCCGCTTACCGGACTCGACGCCGTGTCCAAAAGCGAGGTCTTCACGGAACTGCTCGACGCCGTGCAGGATGAGCGCCGCACCGTGCTCATCTCCTCGCACAACCTCGACGACATCGAGCGGTTTACCGACCATCTCGGCATCATTGACCGGGGCAAGATGCTTCTCGAAGGCAACACGGCAGGGCTCATCGAGCGGTTCCGCATGGTGCATTGCGTAGGTTCCGACGGTGTCAAACCCCGCAAGGCGGACGGCCTCTATCCCCAGCGCGCCGACGGTTCCCGCTGGCGCATCCTGGTGGACACGGCCAGTGACGGCATCGAACGGCTGAAGGCAAACGGCTTCACAGACCTCTCCGACGCGCCCGTCACCTTGGAGGAACTGTTCGTCAGGTTGGTGAAGGAGACGAACGTGTGAATGGCGTTATGCCCATGACATTGGCCCTCCCGCCGTTCTGGCCCTGCAGGGGCCATACAATAATAGCCACGGGTGACCAAAGGAAACCCGTGGTTATGGACAAAAATACCCACGTCCCCGCAGGGGGCGAACAATACCTGGGGTCTTGGCGCGCATCCGTTGTTCGCCCCCTGCGGGGACGTCGGTGGTCGGCATCCGCTCACCACGGGTTCCGCAGCGCTCCACCCGTGGCTATTACTGTATGCCCCCTTCGGGGACAAGAAAGGGCCGGCCAATCGGGAAATTGGCGTGTCCAAGAATGGCCCACGACGGGCGGCATAGACACCCAACCTGACAAATGGGTAACCATGGGTCGGATACCCCAACGGGGTTACGGAGCAAAGCCCGGGGTTGGCCGAAGTCGCGCGAAGCGTGACGAAAACCTACCCCGGGTAACGGGTACACCCATCCTCTCTCCCTACCCTGAAGGGGTTGTGTCCGCCGACAAGCGGGCAAAGGAACAACCCCTTCAGGGTAGAAACGGGGAGGGGGGCCGCGTTACCCAGGGTAGCCGTCCGGCTCCGCTGCGCTCCGCCTCCCGCCAGCCCTGGGCTGTGCTGCATAACCCCGTTGGGGTACTCAAGGCGAAGGGATTGAATCCATGAATGAGGCGACGAAACACGTGCGTGAAAGAGACGACAAAGAGGCGGTCAGGCGCACCGTCAGGTTCTTCATCGCTCACCATCGGGAATGGTTCCTGGTCATGGTGATGGTGTGTTTGATAACGCCACTGTGGAGTCTTGGCGGCGGGATGGAACGGGATGGAGCCCCAAGCGGCATCATCATGTACTGGGCCATTCTGGCCATCGGATGGTGGAACGCAACGCTGGTCCGCAAGTCCCGATCCATGGGCGCGCTGCCGATGCGTCGGCCGGACTTGGGCAAAGCCCTTTGGCTGCTGACTGTCTTCGTTCCTTATGCCCTGATGACCGGCTCCAGCCTTCTGGCCGCTTCAATGTGGTCACGCACCGAAACCTGTTCTGGCGGATTTGCTGAAGGCGTCATGCGGGCACTGTCATACATGGCATTCATGGTTCTCCTGCCTGCATTTCTCAGCCTGGCATGCGTGTTCCGTGCCATCCGCAAGTTGGGCTACGCACAAACGCTGCTGTCCGATAACTGGATGGCAGTCCCCCTGATCGCGTGCTTCGTTCCCCTCTACTATCTCCTCAAATATGGAAGTGACCAGACGGGTATGGTCTGTTGGATGCTGGGCGCGGCGGGTTTGGCGGTGTCTTATTCTCTGCGTGAACATCTGATTCTTGAGTCGGCGCGGGCGGCCCGCAGCCATGGGAGGACGGTCAGCCGCACCGCTTCCCGGCCTGCACCTGGTTCCTGGTGGCTGTCCTTCCTTGTGTCGTCTCGATGGGCGCTACTGTTCTCCGTCCTGGTATCGGCGTTGATGGCCGTGTCCATTGGCAGCGCCCTTGCGAAGAACAACTTCGATCTCAGTTTTGAACTCGTTATGGTCGCCGACTGCGCGGTAATGTGCGCCTTTGCGCTTTGGTTTCAATGGAGCATGACACTCAGGACCTGGCGCATGCTACCGCTCAGCCGCCCAAGGCTGGCCCAAACCGTGGCGTCCATGAGCGTTTTGTGCGCCGGAGTCCCCTTTGTTGCCTGCATTGCGGTCTATGCGGCGGTGCAATTGGCGCGCGGCGCGTCTGTCGCGCAGCCGTGCGCCTTCTACGCGGGTGCGGGAATGGTTCTGCAGGGGTTTCTGTGCGCCGCGCTACCCCGATTGCTGCGCGGCCATGCGGACACGAACGGCGTGAGAATTGCCAAGGGCGTGGCGGTCATGATGGGAGTGGTCATGATGGTCGCGTTCCTTTCCGGTGTGTGCAGCGCGCAAATCAACCGGTCCATGCAAACCCACGGTTGGTTCATCTTTGTAATCGGGTGTGCCATCCTGTGTTTGGGTGGCGTTGTCTCCGCATGGCGCACCAGCCGCGTGCTTCGCCATAGCGACTGCTATGGGAGGGCCACCGAATGATCCCCCGCGCCACCACGAGCCAATCGGGAGATTGGCGTGCCCAGGATAGACGGCATGTGCGTTGCGCCGCCTGCCGCCAACCCTGGGCTGTGCTCCATAACCCCGTTGGGGTATTCGAACGACCGAACCCATGCCCGTTCACCCGCAAACCCACGTGCCAGATCGGGCACGAAGGTTATCCATATGCCCGGACGGGCAGAAGGGTGTCCCTTCACAGCACGGAATGGCGCGCGCCCCTTGCCGCGCGCGTGGCGTTGCGTCCGGGCGCGACTTCCCACGCGGGGGGACGCGACTGCAGGGCGTCGCGATAGCCGAGCCAGCGCTCATAGCGCAAAATCCGCCGGTACAGCGAGCCGTAGGCATAGGTGTCCTCTTCCCGATCCTGGCAGGAGCGCAGGTAGAACGGGATGAACAGCCTGTCCCGGAGGTTGCGGAGATGCAGCCGTGCCAAATGGTAGTGCCGGAGCATTGGCTGCGCGTCCCCGCGCGTGGAAAGATGGTACAGGGCGCGCCCCTGGAAATAGCAGCGCCTGCGCTCCTCCTCCAGTTTCACCGCGCACCACAGAAAGGCCTGGGCGCGGGGTTCGCAAACCACCTCCACGCCGGCTTCACGGAGCCGGAGCAGCAGTTCGATGGCCGCAAAGCGCGGAGACGGCTGATCCTCCGCGAGCCCCCCGCTCTCCAGATAGAGGCTTCTCGGCATGCCGAGGTTCTCGGCGAACCATTCGTAGAAGGCTACGTTCTCGCCGGACGGGTCCATGCGGTTCTCCGGGAGAAACCAGCGGGTGAGCACGCCATGGCGGATGCGGGGGTGGGGCACCACCACGCCGTGCACGCAGGCCTTGCCCGCGTGCTGCTCCTGCGCAAACACATGGGCCTCGATCAGCGCCGGTCCCGGCAGCACGTCGTCGTCAAGGAAAAGCAGCCAGCGTCCCGCCGCCTCGCGCGCGCCGAGGTTGCGGGCCGCGTTCTCGCCCCCGCCCTCGTTGCGCACGGCCCGGATGCACACCGGCGCGCCGCAGGCATAGCGCAGCACGGTTTCCAGCGTTCCGTCGCTGCTGGCATTGTCCACCACCACCGCCTCGTAACGGGCGGCGGGAAAGGTTTGCCGTTCCAGGTGCGAGAGCACCACGGGAACCAGTTCGGCGCGGTTGTGCGCAACAATGATCACGCTGACATCGGGCCGGTTCATTTTTCGGGTTTCTTCCCCGTGCCGGGTTCCGCGCGCACAAGACCGGCCACGGCGCGGGCAAAGAACACGGGGCTGCCCGCGGGAAGCTGCACGGTGATTCGGTTGAGTTTGCGCTGAACGTCCACCGGTTCGCCCATGAGGTTGGAGACGGACTTGGGCGGGACCTTGAACCACACGCTGACCCTGCGGTCGGCGGCGGGCGACCACAGCGCCAGCGCATCGCCCATCTGGAGGCCGAGCACACCCTCGCCTTCGATATTGGGCATGGACGGCTTGCCGCCGGTGAAAGCGCGGCACACGGAGGCCAGCGCGCGGTAGGCGGGCTTGGGCGTCATGTCCTGGCGGAGCACACCGAAGTTGGCCTCGTTGTAGAAGGGGTCGCCGCCGTCGTCACGAAAGTCGTACCAGCCCATGTTCTGGATCGCGCCGGAGGCGACGGCGCCCATGTAGCAGCGCGAGAGCAACTGTGCCTGGGCGCGCTCATCCACGCCGCCGCCGATATGTGTGGGCCAGCCCATCTCGGTGATCCACACGGGCCGGTTGTCCACCAACGCGGCCGCGTCCCGCAATTCCCGGACAAAACCCGCGTCGTTCAGCCTGCCCCGGTAGGGGTGAATCGTGAGGATGTCAAAGGGCGCACCCGCATCCAGAACCAGCTTGATGAACTTCCTGTCTATGCCCGAGGTGGACACGGCGAGCACGACGGCCTGCGGGTCTTCCTCTTTGATTGCCTGTCCGCAGCGTTTCACCAGCACGGGATACAGCTCTTTCGGGCCGTCCCAAAAGAAGATGTTGGGCTCGTTGTAGATTTCCCAGTGCCTGACGCGGCCCTTGAAATGCCGCACGGTTGCGCGCGCCCACAGGCAGAAATCGTCTATTCCCTTTTCCGTGTAGGGCTGCGTGAACCGTCCCCAATAGGACAGCAGTCCGTAGACGCTGATGCCGTGGCGGTTTGCCGTGTCCACGATCGTGTCATAGTAGGAGAAGTCGTACTGGCCGGGCGCGGTCTCGATGGAGGCCCAACTGAACTCCTCGCGGGTCCATTTCACGCCGGCCGCCTGCGCCATTGCGGCGGCCCGATCCATCTCCGGATTGCCCATTCCATAGCGGTACAGATAGACCCCCATGCCCCAGGGTGATTCGGGCCGCAGCGCCGCGTCGCCCGCGTCGGTGAGGCCGCGGGTAAAGCCTGAGCGCGCCGAGGCGGGCTTGACGCCCTCCGCCTCGAAACAGAACTCCACGTCGGCGAAGCTGCGTTTCGCGGGCACGGTCACCTGCCAGGAAAGGTCTACCGGCGCGCCGTTGGCGGGGAGAACCCACCCGGATGACTTTTCGTCCAGCACGCGGTTATCCCAATCGCGCAAGGTCATCCTGACGGTTCCGCGCAATTCCGCTTCGAGCATGTTCCATGCCCGGCAGACCGCCGTCATCGGCACGTCCGCATGACCCGACAGCGCCGCCTTGTCATAATCCAGCTTGGAGAAGAGCGTCACGGCATTGCTGCGGGGAACGGTGGTCGCGCATTCGAGCGCGTCGAACTCCACCTCGGCGGGCGTGTCCGGTTTGCCCGATTCGAGCGTGATGCCGCAGACGCGGATGGGATGGGCAATTTCCTCTTCCGCCGCGCCCGAATGGACCCAGTCGTCGGGCGGCATGGCTGTCGAGAGGGTCTGCGGACCGCCTTCCAGCGTGCCGAGCACGCGGTCGAAGTTCTGGAAGTGCGAACCCAGCGTCATCCTGAGCACCGCGCCGGGCGTGCCCCGTTTCACGCGCAGTTCAAGCGTCTTGGGCCGGCCAAAGAGCGAAACGGAGCCGGAGAGGCCGGCCGAGGGTGACGCGCCCGCGGCGGCAGTCTTTAGGATGCCGTTCTCCAGCGCGCCCGCGGGATGCACGGAGAAATCCATGCCGCTGCGGAAATCGGTGACCACATAGCGCCCCTCGAACAGCACGGACTTCCCATGGTTGCCGGATTCGCCCGCATATCCAGCCAGTGATTCAAGCTGCATGGCCCCCTTGGGGGAGGCCAGTCCCTGGCTTTCCATCAGGAACCCGAGCGTCCGAAAGGGGGGATGGAACACCCCGTCCTTGGCGCCACCCCAGGACGCGGTCCAGTCGTCGAGCATGACCGTGAGGTCCTGCCAGCCTGAAGCTGCAACGTCCAACTGCTTCTGGAAGTCCTGGCCTGTCGCGTCGGTGGCGCGCAGGGTAAGGGTTCCGTCGGCGGGCTTGTTGAGGCGGAAGGACACCGCTTTCAGCGGTGCGGGTGGGTCTAGATCCAGATACAGGCCCACATAGTTGCCGCCTTTGGAAAAGTCGAAGTGAAGCCCGCGCCCTCCCGAAGGCAGCGCCTCCATGGAACCTTCCGCGCCGGGAAACTCGGCCCCGTTGCTGAAGCGCCACGCGCCGGACAGGGGTTGTCCGTCGGCGGCGAAGGCCCCTGCGCATCCTGCGGCCATGCCCGCAAAAGAGACGATGAGAGACAGCGCTGTTCTCATGGACACAACTCCCGGTTTGAACTGTCGCGGGCGGCGGATGCGCGGGCGCGTTACGGCCGGGCGGCCGTTCAGTCCTTTTGCAGGATGATCAGGAAATCGTTGTAGCTTTGGCCGTTGTTCGCCGTGACCGAGACCACGCGCCAGCCCTTGGCCAGCAGGTCTTCCAGTTCATTCTTGCCCGATCCATTGGATTGGATAATCAGCGCTTTTTGCATCACTCCTCCTTCGTCACCGTTGCCGGGACAGGACGGCCTCAAGAACCGTCCCTGCCCAAATGCCCGTAGAACAATTCAAGATACTTTATCGTGTCCTCGGAGTTCAATTGGCCGGGGGCGCTCGGCGCGCCGAGGAAGGTGTAGGTGAGCAGCGAGCCCAGCGCGGGGAAGAAGATTCGCGACAGCATGCCCGCCGGCCCCATGCCGATCACCACCAGGGCTTGTTCACCGTGGCGCAGCGTAAACGCGGCGAGCCGCCGCAAATCTGCGGGACTGTTGCAGCGCGCGGCCACCTTGACGATGTCCACCCCCGCAGTTCGGCCCGCCTCCGCCACGCTGTCCAGATCGGCGTCCGCCGGGGTCTCGTTGAAATTGTGGTGCGACCCGATTACGGTGAGTCCCGCCGCGCGCGCCCCGTCAACCACATCGCCGAGGATCTCTGTTGAGGACAGTTCTATGTCCACCGCGCCGACATGGGGCATGACGGCCTGAAACAGCGCCAACCGTTCCGCCTCCGTGTCATTCCACCCGCCCCCCTCGGCGGCACTGCGAATGGTGCCCAACAGCGGCAGCCCGGCGTACCGGACGGCCTCGGCCACCACATATTCCGTGTAGCAGCGGGAAAAGGTGTCCACGCGCAGTTCCAGAATGTCCACGCCGGACGCGAGCAGCACCTCGGCGTCGCTGCGCGGCACACCGTCGCTGACGGCGGCGACGACCCGGGGCCGTCCGCCCAATTCGCAGGATCCTATTCTGAACATGGCGCTTTCTCCATGGAGCCGCCACCATTATCCCCATCCGCACCGCCCTTGTCACTGTGGCGGGACTGGCGCGCCTCCCACTCCTGTTCCAACCGCTCCCGTCGCCGCCAGCGCCGGTGGAACCAGAGCCACTGGCCGGGGTGCTCGCGCACCATCGCCTCGATGGCATCCTGGCAGCGCTGCGTGTTTACGGCCAGGTCGGCCAGGAGGTCGCCCGTGGCCTGCAATTCGAGCGCCGGTCGAAATTCAAGGGTATACACGCCTGCTTCATCACGGGCCATGGACACGGGGTAGATGGGTGCCCTGGCGCGGCGCGCGATGAGCACCGGGCCCACGGTCGCCCAGGTCGTCACGCCGAAAAAGCGCGCCGGAATGCCGTTTTCGCGCGGGTTCTGGTCGGCCAGTATGCCGGCCACCCAGCCCTCGCGCATTCTCTGCAGCATCGGCCCGGTGGCCGAATTTTTGTCCAGCGTCTGCACCCGCCCGCTCTGGCGTATCGCATCCACCGCGTTGTCCATGCGGGGGTCGTCAAAGCCGCGCACGATGATAACCGAGTTGATGCCCGCGGTGGCCGCGGCGGGGGCGAGCCATTCCCAGTTGCCCAGGTGCGCGCCCATGAACACGCTGCCCCGGGTACGGTCTATGTTCTCCAAACCCCGGATGCGGAACCATTGGCCCATGTTCCCCGCGGCGATCCGGGGAATGCGGCTGAACTCGGCGGCCACCAGGCCGAGGTTGCGCGCGGACTCTCTGAGAATGGACTCCTTTTCGGCGCGCGTGAGGGTTTCGCCGTAGGCAAGATCCAGGTTGGCCATGCCAATACTGCGCATGCGCGGCACCGCAAAATAGGCGAGCCGGGCGAGCCCCCTGCCCAATGCGCGTGCGGCGGGCAGCGGCAAAAGAGCGGTGAGGCGGCAGAAACCGAGGGAAAGACCGGTGAGAATGCCCTGTGCCAGTGGGTTGCGCCGGCCCATGATCAGGCCTCGAGCGTGATGGTCTGGCCGACAGCCGGCACAAAGGTTTCGCGTCCGTCGCCCGTGTTCCGCTCCATCCAATCCAGCGCCTCGGGGTCGCCGTGGATGTAGACCACATTCTTGGGCTTGACGCGCTCGACCACGGCGGCCAGTTCGGACCGCGTCGCGTGGGCGCTGAAGCGAAACTGGCGGACGTTCTCCAGCACCTTCGCCACAAAGGGGCGGTTCAGCTCATATTGCAGCGGCGTGCCCGCAGGCGCGTTCAGCAGCTTGTAGCCGAGCGTGTCGGCGTCCAGGTAGCCCACGAAGAAGATGCCGTGGTGGGACTGCTGCACCATCTGCTGCGCGATGAGCGCCGAGGGCGTGTTTTCGATCATCATGCCGGAGGTGGCCACGACGATGCAGGAGCGCCGCAGCAGCCGCTCGACCACGGCGGGATTCCACACGTCGCCCAGCCGCTCGAACTGCTCCAGCGGGCGCAACACGGCGTGGGGCTGGAGGTGGTCCGAAAACTTGTCGTACAGCTCGTAAATGGCGCGGCCCAGGCCTGCGGTGTAAATGGGCACGGTCGGAATAATACCCCGCTCCTGCAGGTCCGCCAGTATGTTGACCATTTCCTGGGTGCGGCCCAGCGCAAAACTCGGGATAAGCACGGAGCCGCCGCCCATAAGCACGCCGCGCACCGCGTCGCCCAGATGCTCGATTTCCTCGATGTAGGTGCGGTAGGTCTCGTCGTTCGCCGCGCCCTGGGTGGATTCGATGATGAGCGTGTCCACCTGCGTGTCCTTGTCCAGCGGCTTGTATCCGCCCATGAGCGCCTGCCGCCGCCGGCAGATGTCGCCGGTGTAGAAGATCGTGTGGCCGGGCAGGCGGATGAGGACGCTGGCGGCGCCGAGCACGTGGCCGGCCTCGATGAACTGCACCTCGACGGGGTCGGGCGTGCGCAGGTAGAAGGGCTCGCGGTAGTTGAAGGTCTCCAGGAAGCGCAGCGCGTAGCCGACATCGGAGTGCTCGAACAGGGGGTATTCGGCGATGCCGCGCTCCTTGGCAATCGTCTCCATGACGGACACGCTGTTGTGCAGCATGCGGTCCATGATTCGGCCCGTGGGCAGCGTGGCATAGCCGTGAACGCCCGGATGCATCCGCGCCAGGTACGGCACCGCGCCGCAGTGGTCCACATGGCCATGCGTGATGATGTAGGCTTCAGGGGCGCGGGTGAGCAGGTCAAAGGCCGGCAGGGAGCACTCGCCTTCTTTCTTGGGATGGGTGCCGCAGTCCAGCAGGATCTGATGGCCGCCGAAGGAGAGCTCGAAACAGTTCGCCCCTACTTCTCCGCCGCCGCCCAGCGCGCACAAATTCACACGTTTGCAAGATTCCATCCTCTTCATTTTAGCGGTCCGGGGCGGCGGCATGCAAACACCCATGCGCCGCGGAGCACCGCATGGACCGGGTCGTGCGAAATGGTTTGTTCAGGCTTGCGCCGGCCCGGACCGACGGCGAAAGGGACCTTCCGGAGCACCTCAGGCGGAGTGTTGGCCGAGGACCGTGCGAAGCGGTATTCTGTGCAAGTTCACCGCCGTCGTCAACAATGGAGACGTTGGGAACAAGGAGAAACCGCCATGCCTTCCAAGACTGTCCGGGTCCATTATACTTTTGCCGTGATCGCGCTGACGCTTGTGTCCGGCTGGTGCATGGCGCAGGCCCCTGCGGACGCCGCTCGGGCGGGCGGTGGTGCGCCCGCAGCCTTGCCCATCATTCCGTGGCCGTCCCGGGTGGCATCCGGGACCGGGACTTTTCTGATAGACGCGCAGACGCAGATAACGGCGGACGCAGCCTCCATGCCCTGCGCACAGTACCTTTCCGAGGCCGTTCAGAGGCCCGCGGGATTCACGCTTTCAGTTCATCCTCTTAAAGGAGACGGGGTACCGCCCGCGGGGATCGTGTTCCGCACGGACCCTTCATTGGAGCGACTGGGAAGCGAGGGGTATGCGCTGGATGTCGAGGAGGGCCGCGTGGGTGTGCGCGCCTTCAAGCCCGCGGGGCTGCTCTATGCCTGCCAAACGCTGCTGCAACTGCTGCCGCCACAGATATTCAGCCCGAGCAAAGTCGAAGGCACCGCCTGGAAACTCCCCTGCGTGAACATTGAAGACACGCCCCGGTTCGCCTGGCGGGGACTGATGCTGGACCCCGCCAGGTTCTTCCTCACGAAGGACTACATCAAGCGCTACATTGATCTGCTCGCCCTGCACAAGATGAACCGGCTCCATCTGCATCTCACGGATTCCGAGGCGTGGACCGTGCAGATTGACGCCTATCCCGAACTCACCAACATGGACAAGTGGCCCCTGAAGACAGCCGAGCGCACCCGGGGCGTTTACAGCCATGATGATATCCGGGAGATCGTTCTGTATGCCGGGGCGCGGAATGTGACGGTCATCCCCGAGATAGAGCTTCCGGCGCACTCGACCGTCGTACTGGCGGCCTATCCGGAACTGATGTGCCCGAATAATCCGCTGCGCACGGGCACCCGTGCATGGGACGGGAAGTGCTACGAATGGGCCGAGTACTGCGCTTCCGCCGAAAGCACGTACACGTTCATGAAACGGTCCTGGCCGAGGTGATGGACCTGTTTCCCTCTCCCTGGTTCCACCTGGGCGGAGACGAGTATTTCGGGCTTGCCTGGAAGGAGTGCCCCGGCTGCCAGAAACTGGCCCAGGCCGCCCGCGAGGCCGGTGAGGACAACGCGGAACTCCAGACAATGTTCTCCAAGTGCCTGGGGGACCATGACAAATACCTGCTTTATCGGCGGCTGATGCGGCGCGTGTGCGCGTTCGTCGTGTCCAAGGGTCGCCAGCCCGTGCTCTGGGACGACCTGTCCTGGCAGGGGAACTATCCCGCCGGTGTTGTGGTCAACCAGTAGCACTACAAGGGCGGCTTCGACTACTTCCAGACGCTGCCCACGCCCAACGATCCCGCGGTGGAGGCGGCGAACACGGGCCATGATGTCATCGCCTCGCCGTTCAGCCATCTCTACTTTGATCTGGGCGATCCGCGCGACACGAAGCTGGTGTACGAGTATGAGCCGGTGCCGGAGGAACTGCCCGCGGAACAGGCCCGACGCATTCTCGGTCCCGGCGCGCCCGCCTGGAACCAGCCGCAGCAACAGGCCGACGGGATGATCTTCCCGCGGCTGCCGGCCCTGTCGGAAGTCGGCTGGACCGGAAAGGACGGCCGCAACTTCGATTCCTTTGTCGCGCGCAGCAAGACACACCACAAGCGGCTTGCGCTGTTGGGCGTGAAGTTTCCCCGCGACTGGGCGCTCGGCGGGCCGGGCACGCGCATCGGCGGATGGAAACCGGCCGACCTGACGGCAGACAAGGTCACGCTGGAATGGGACGTGTCCGAATGCGTCAGAGAACCCGGCACGCGCGAAGTGGCCCTGCTCTACACGAAAGGGGAGCACGGCGTCGCGCTGGAATGGGCGGCGCTGCTGGAGGATGGAAAGGAAACCGCGCGCGACACGCATCCCGGATGGACCGGTTTCGGAAAGAGCAATTTCGTGTACACCCTGCCCCTGGCGGAGCGTAAGCCCGGCGCCAAATACACGGTCAAAGCCGGGATTGACTGCCACCAGGGGAGAGACTCCACCGGCGATGTCTTTATCAGGCGGCAGGAACCCGCGGAGGCCGTGAACTAATGTGGCGAGTCAAATTGATGCCACTTAAACAGACAGAGAAGGCCCGGCGAAAAGCGGGTACAGACACGCCTTTCAAACTGCCGAAAGGCGAGTCAGTCCCCGTTTTTCGCCGGGCAGGCGAACCGGTTGGACTTCCCGGCTATTCCTCTTTGTCGGCCTCTTCGTTGAACGCGTCGAAGGTGGTCAGGAATGCGTCGGCGCCGGAATCAAGCGCGTCCATCATGGCGTCGAACAGGTTCGGGAGGCTGCCTGCCGCCTGAAGCATGACCTCGACGGACACGGTGACGACGTTCTCCTCGGTCATGAAGACCTTGGCGCAGGCCATCTCGGAATTGACGACGTTTGCGGCGCACAGGGCGAGGGCCACGCCGTCGTCCTCGACTTCCATGATCTCGCAGCTTATGGCCGAGAACTCGGGACCTTCGCCGTCGGACTCGACGCTGAGGGTGTAGGTGTTGCCGTTGAGGTCGAAATCAATGAAGCCGTCCTCATCAATCTCCACCTCGGTGCCGCGGGTTTCGAGAAAGGCCGCGTAGGTCTTGGCCAGCGTGTCGTCAGGCATCTTGGTTCTCCTTTGCCGGCAACGGGCGTGGCGCCCGGGCCGAAACGGTCATACGCAATCATACAGCACAACAAGGGCGCCGGGACACAATTCCTCGTGTCCCGGCGGCCGTCATCTCGAACGCGGGGCGGCTTTACGGGAGGACCCGCAAGATTGAACTGTTGTATCAGGCCCGCAGGGACGCGGGCCCTCCCGGGCTTCAGGCGTTGCGCTGCTTGGCTTTGACGCGCGCGGACTTGCCGACACGCTCGCGCAGGTAGTACAGCTTGGCGCGGCGCACGCGGCCCTCGCGCGTGACCTCCACCTTCTCCACGCGCGGGGAGTGCAGCGGGAAAACGCGCTCGACGCCCTCGCCGAAGGCGACGCGCCGGACGGTGAAGGTGGCGCTGGGGGCCTCGGCGTTCTTGCGCGCGATGACCACGCCCTCAAACACCTGGATGCGCTCCTTTTCGCCCTCAACGATGCGGAAATGAACCCGCACGTTGTCGCCCACGTTGAACTTGGGCAGCTTTTCCGCCGCCTTGGCGGTCTTCAGCGTGTATTCTTCAACGATATTCACGGTTCGTTCTCCCTCTCCGGTGCCGGGGGGTCGTTCCCGGTTTCGGCGAGCAGTTCCAGATCTTCTTCCGTCAGGTTCTTCAACAAATCAGGCCGCCGCGCGCGCGTCACGCGCAGGGACTCTTTTCTTCGCCAGCGGCCTATGGCCGCGTGATCGCCCGCAAGCAGCGGCGCGGGCACCTTCAGTCCGCGAAACTCGGGCGGCCGCGTGTACTGCGGCGGGCCGAGCAGCCCGTGGAAGAACGAGTCGGTGTCCACCGACTCCCACTTGCCCACGACGCCGGGTATCATCCGGCCAATGGCCTCTACCAGCACCAGCGCGGGAAGCTCGCCGCCGTTGAGCACATAGTCGCCGATGGAAATCTCCTCGGTCACCAGCGCTTCGGACACGCGCTCGTCCACGCCTTCATACCGCGCGCACAGGATCACCAGATCCGGGGCCGCAGCCAGCTCCTTCACCTTCTCCTGGTCAAGCCGCCGTCCGCGCGGCGACAGCAGCACCACGCGCTCGCACGAGTTCCGCCCGCGCAGGCTTTCGACCGCGGCAAACAGCGGGCCGCACTGCATCACCATGCCGGCGCCGCCGCCGTAGGGCGCATCGTCCACGGTGCGGTGCCTGTCCGCCGCGAAATCGCGCGGGTTGGTCACCGCGACCCCGATCAGGCCCTCGTCCACGGCGCGTCCGAGGAGGCTTGCCCTGAGCACGCCTTCGACGATTTCCGGAAAGAGGCTGACGATGTCTATGCGCATCCGCTTGGCTTCCCTGCGGCGGCCGCCCGGGCCGGCGTCACTCCGCGATGTCGAGCAGCACGGACTCGCCGGCCTTGCCGGCCGCCGTGCTCACGAGCGTGCGCAGGGCCTTCGCCGTGCGCCCGCTTCGCCCGATAACGCGGCCCATGTCTTCCGCATTCACCTTCAACTGTATGCGGCAGCCCTCGCCGTCCTCCGCGGTCTCAATGACCACGTCGCCGGGATGCTGCACCAGGCGGTGGACAACGAAATCCACCAGGTCCGCAGCCGGCGTCATTCGGCCTTCTCTTCGGCGGCTTCCGCGGCGGGAGCCTCTTCAGACTCCGCAACGGGCGCCTCTTCGGCTTTGGCGGCAGGCGCTTCGGCGGCTTCCGCCTCGGCCGCGGCCGGAGCCGCCTCCTCGACGGGCGGCGGGGCGTTGTAGCCCGCATCCACCACCGCTTCGTCCTTCGCCAGGGCGACGGCCTCTTCCGGCACGGTGCCCTTGTGGAAGTGCTCCATGATGCCCAGCTTGCTGAACACGGCGCGGACCGTGTCCGAAGGCGTGGCGCCCTTGCGCAGCCAGTCCAGTGCCCTGACCGCATTCACCTCGCTGACCGGCAGGGGCCGGGCGGTGGGGTGATAGACGCCCAGGGTGTCAATCTCGCGCCCGCGGTCGCGGACCCGGGAATCCTGGACGACGATCCGGTAATAGGGCTTTTTCTTGCGCCCGCCGCGCATCAACCGAATTACTGTTGCCATGATAGTCCTCTCTGCCGATCAAAACCCCGGCATGGGTGGAGTGAATCCGCGGGGCGGTTTGCCCTTCGGACCCCTCATCATCTGTTTCATCATCTTCTTCATCTTCTCGAATTCCTTCAGCAGCGCGTTGACCTCCTGCACGGAGGTGCCGCTGCCGTCGGCGATCCGCCGGCGCCTGCTCCCGTTTATGATGACGGGGTTGCGCCGTTCCCTGGGCGTCATCGAGAGGATGATCGCCTCGGTGTACTTCAACTCGTCCTCCGCCCCTTCAAGGCCCTGCGGCATCATCTTGTTGAGGCCTGGAATCTTCGCAATCAGGTCGCCGAACGACCCGAGTTTCTTCACCTGCTGCATCTGGGCGAGAAAGTCCTCAAGGTCCCAGTCGCCCTTGCGCGCCTTTTTCTGGAAGTCCATCGCCTGTTCGCGATCAA
>CALDSM010000700.1 GCA_937923585.1 uncultured bacterium | reverse complement strand
CGAGTACGAATGCGGCCACTGGTATGCCCGGGCCCTTTCCAGTTACGGGCTGCTCGAGTCCCTAACGGGCGCGCGCTATGACGGCGTGGACAAGGCGCTCTATTTGAACTCCAAAGCCGGTCCCAACTTCCGAACCTTCCTGTCCACTGCAACCGGCTTCGGCACGGTCGGCCTGAAGGACGGAAAACCCTTCGTGGCTGTGAAGTACGGTGAGATCAAGGTGGACAAGACCGTGGTAAAGGACTAAGGCAACGCCGCAGTCCGTTTGAAAGCCGGAATGTGGCTCCGGCGGGCCATGGCAATCCGAAAGACGGTGAATGGCACGGTTTTCCGGCCATTGGGCTGGCCTGCAAAAGCCGCGCCACGCCCCCGGACCCCCAGATATGGAAAGGGGCGCCGCCCGAAGCGCGGATGGACGCCTGCGGGGAGCCGCATTTCACGAACGCGGAATAGCGACTGGCGGTTGGGGCGGGGCGCGAATCTGGGGCGCGCCTGAATACTTGAACCCGGTCGGCGCGCCATTGGCCACCTTTGTGTCCTGTTGGAGCACCTGGGTATCGAAAAAGAGTCGTGGGGAGGCCGTCATAAATGGAATAGGGCGAAAGCACCGATTTGTTAACCAAAGGGTTTTAGTGTGCGAGGAAGTGTTGTGTCATATGTGCTCGGATTGACAACCAGACGGTCTTGAACCAGAGTAATGGTTGGCATACGCGCGTGCTTCCATCGCGGCGTGGTACTAAAGGATGGAGGGTGCGCGTTGCAGGGGTGCTGCAAGGCAGCACACCAGAGGAGAGCATGTGATGAAGAGATTCTCGCGGCTTCTGATTCTGGTGTCGGGGGTGATGACATTCGTGCTTGCGGGATTGCCGCAGCCAGCCGCTCTTGCGGCGGATACCACCCCACCGACGGGAACGATAGTCATCAACAACAACCGTTCGGCTACGAACACTCCCAATGTGACTTTGGCGCTGACCTGGTCGGACGGCACCGGTTCAGGGGTGACGCGCATGCGGTTCAGCAATGACGGCGCGCATTGGACCGTCTGGGAGCCGTTGGCCGCCGTGCGGCCATACGCGCTGCCGCCGGGTGACGGTCACAAGACCGTGCGGGTCCAATACCTTGACCGCGAGAACAACTATTCCGTCGTGTACGGGGACTATATTCGGCTGGACACGACCCCGCCCACGGGCACCATCATTATCAACAACGGCGCGGCAACCACTTCCAGCCTTTACGTAACACTCGGCCTGACCTGGGCGGACGGGGCGGGTGCCGGCGTGACACGCATGCGGTTCAGCGATGACGGTGCGCATTGGACATACTGGATGTTCTGCCAGGACACCCGCACCCACAAGTTGGCCGGGGTGGTCGGGTACAACACGGTGCGGGTGCAATACCTGGACGGTGCGGGTAACTACTCGGCCGTGTACAACGATT
>CALDSM010000699.1 GCA_937923585.1 uncultured bacterium | reverse complement strand
TTCCGGTTGCGGTTCTGAAGCAGTGACCGTAATTCTTGACCACGGACCGACTCGTGTGCAAGCAGCAGGAGGCGAATCGGGAGATTCGCGTGCCCAGGGAATCCATGCTTCGGCAAAGCGCTGCGGCGCGGCCCCGGCGAAGAAAACGGCGGCATGGCCGCGCGCAATCAAAAAGGACCCATGCCGCAGTGAGAATGGAACTGGCAGGTTCCGCGTTGCCCGGAGCCCATGACAGCCTATATGATCCGTGTCTTCCGAACTCGACAACCCACCTTGATGGAAAGGAATGTCCGATGAAGGCCTTTTATTGCGCAGGCACGCACTGGGACCGTGAATGGTATGAGCCGTTTCAGGAGTACCGCCGCTGGCTGGTGGAGTTGATTGACGAGTTGATCGACCTGATGGGGGAGGGGCCGGCGTATGCCAGTTTCCATTTGGACGGGCAGGCGGTGGTGCTGGAGGACTACCTGGAGATCCGGCCGGAACGGCGCGAAGCACTGCTCGCGCTGCTCAAGGAACGCCGCCTGCTGGCGGGGCCGTGGTACAACCTGCCCGACGAGTGGCTCATCTCGGGTGAGTCGTTTGTGCGCAACCTGATGCGGGGCATGCGCATCTGCCGTGACTTGGGCTTTCCGCACCTCGATTTTGCCTACACGCCGGACCAGTTCGGCCATATCGCCGCGTTGCCAATGATCATGCGCGGGTTCGGGCTGAGCGCGGGCATTTGCTGGCGCGGCACCCAGGACGAGACCCATCCCATGCACTTCGCCTGGGTCGGCCCGGACGGCGGCAAACTGGCCTATCACAAGCTTACCGACAAGGGAAGTTATGCGCCGTTCGAGTTTGCCGTGCGCGACAACCTGCACGCGGACGAGTTCACGGACGAAGCATACGCCAGGCACTTCGACAAATACTTCGCCGAGGAATCGGCGCGGACCGTGGCGCCGCTGCTGCTGATGCTGGACGCCATTGACCACACGCGGCCGGACCATGAAATGCCGAAGATCTTCCAGAAACTGAAGGAGCGGCGGCCCGACATCGCGTTCTGCTGGACCTCGCTGGAGGAATACGGGCGCGAGCTGGCCAAGCACCTCGATGAACTGCCGGAGCACCGCGGCGAGCTGCGGGAACCGGCGCGCGATCATCTGCGCGTGGGCCAGTACCTTATCGTGCATGTCATTTCGTCGCGCTATGATCTCAAGCAGCGCAATGACCGCAGCCAGGCGTTGCTGGAGAAATGCGTCGAGCCGATGCTGGTCTATGAGATTATGGCCGGGGGAGCGCCCGTGCCGGGCTTCCTGGACAAGGCCTGGCAGTATCTGCTGCGCAACCATCCCCACGACTCCATCTGCGGGTGCAGCCAGGACCAAATTCACCGGGACATGCACTATCGTTTTGACCAGTGTGATCTCATTGCCGATGGCTGCATCCGCCGGTCCATGGCGCGCATCGCGGGCGCGGCGGCCAGCGCGGACGAATGGCGGCGCATGTCCGGTACCGCGTCGGGTCCGGAGGACTGGCGGCGCATCGCCGTGCACAATCCGCTGCCCCGGCCGCGCAGGGGCGTGTTCGACCTGTGCCTCTTCTTCCCGGCCGACCACGGGGAAAAGTCGGGCAAGGCCTATATTGACGGGCTGGCGGCCAGCGAGCGGTACAACAAGTTCCATCTGGTGCTTCCCGACGGCACCCGGGCTCCGTATCAGCACGTGCGCGTGGAGCGGAAGCAGGAAACGCAGCAGCGACTCAACGCCATCGGGCGGCACACCTTTGGATTCGGGGACCTGTATCATGTGGCGGTGGAACTGGACCTGCCCGCCGCGGGCTATACCACGCTGCGCGTGGAACCCTGCGACGCGGCTACCCGCACTTTTGGCAGCCTCATGACGGGGCCGCTTCGTGCGTCGAACGGGCTGATTGCCTTTGAATTGAAACCGGACGGCACCGGACGTCTGACCAACCTCGCCGACGGGCGGGTCTTTGACGGCCTCTTTTCCTATGAGGACGCGGGTGAATGCGGTGATGGGTGGACGCGCGGCCAGCCGCTCAACGACATTGTCTACCGCGGTCCCGGTGCGGCAGTTATGACGGCCATTGACGAAGACGGCCCGTTGCGGACCGTGTTCAGGGTCGAGCGGACTCTGGAACTACCCCGCGAACTGGACCAGAAGACCGGCTACCGGTCCACAGACCGGGTGTCCGTGAAGGTCACGGACTTCATTACCGTGGCCAAGCACAGCCCCGTGCTTCAGGTGCGGACGGTGGTGGACAACTGCGCCAAGGATCACCGGTTGCGTGTGCTGTTCCCGACACCGGTCCAGACGGACCAATCGTTTGCCGACACGCCCTTTGCCATGGTGGAGCGTGATGTTGCCATTCCGGCGGAGACCGCCGAGTGGCAGGAACGCATCAATCCGGAAAAGGCGTTTACGTCGGTTTGTGGTGTTAAGGATGGCTTTGGTGGGTTGGCGGTATTGGCACCGGAAGGGTTGCACGAGTATGCGGTGCTGGACACCCCAGAGCGGACGCTGGTGCTGACCCTGTTCCGTTCTTTCCGGAAGACCGTGGCACGCGCTGAAGAAACCGACGGGCAGTTGCAGGGCAAACTATCGTTTAGCTACGGCTTGCATCCGTTTGCATCTGAATTTAATGTTGCTTGCACGTTGGGATTGGTTGGGGAATTGCAGACGGCGGTGCGCAGTCATGAGGTTTGTGTGGATTCACCGGACACCCGGTCCTTTGTGCAGGTGGATGCCGGGGACGCTGTCGTGACTGCGCTTAAGCCCGCCGAGGATGGTCAGGGGGCGGTGATTCGCTTGTGGAATCCGGGCACCAAAGAGACCTTGGCACAGTTCCGGCTGGACCGCCCGGTGGTTGAGGCGCATCTGTGCAACCTTAACGAGGAGGTGCTGGAACCGGTCACTATTGCCCCGGATGGGGGAGTGACGGTCTCCGTGCAGGCTGGCGGATTGGCCACCGTGCGGTTCAGGTGGTAGACAAAGGGGGGCATTCTGCAGTGCAAGATGAACCCCATCGTACACTCTCCCCAAGAAGAAGAAAGCCGGGACACCGCACGGTATCCCGGCTGGGGGGGGGATTACCGTTCAGGGTTTTGTCATGTGTATTTGAACGTCCTGGGACTGTTCGTTGTCGCCCACGATGGTGAACGCCGTGTTGTAGTCTCCCGAAGCGACCGCATCGCGATGCACACGGACGTTGAAGGTCACCGATTCGTTTGGTCCCAAGACGCTGCCGCTGTTGAGCACCTCAAGCCAGACGGGCAACGCTCCCGCATTGATATACCACAGCAGTTCACCTTGGGCTCCATTGCCGATGGTCAGAGGCAGGTCAATTGTGGTGTCCCCGAAGTCCAAGCTGGTCTGCGACACGGTCAATTCGGGCGGGTTGATGGTGTACCGGAGGTAATAGGGCCCGTCCGTGCCCTCAATGTTCAATGAGCCGTAGTCGTATTCGACAAGCAGGGCGCCGCTGTAGACACCGGGCTCCAGGGTCAGGTCGGGCTTGACGGTGACCAAGCCGGGGGATTCCGTGGAGATGACACTGCCGCCCAGGACGGGCAGGACATCAAACTGGCCCAGACTCGTTCCCGGCAGGTAACTGCCGGTCATGCTCGCGAGCCAGTTGAGTCTCACAATTGTCGGCGCATGGGCACCGCCGAGATTGTAGACATCCAGTTTGTAGGCGGTCTCTCCGACGGGCAGGTCCAGCGTTCTCGGGGGGGCGATGAAACCCTCATCGGGCATGACGGAGAACACGCGCGGCCGGGGGAAGGAGGTGGCCTTGAACGGTCCGTCGCCCACGGTGATGGTGTCGGGACAGGTGAAGTACTTGCCGTCGCGGTCCAGCCCGATGACGGGGTCAACCACAGCCAGGCGGACCTTGAAGGGGTTGACGGCGCCGGTCACGCGGACCTCGACCAATTCCCCGTAGTCGCCGTAGCGGAACATGCGGCCTGTCGGCGCGGTGAAGGTATATTGGTTGCCCGCGTCGGCCCGGGTCCAGTCCTGCATCAGGCCTCCCTTTTCCTCAGGAACGACGACCACTTCAGAGGTGACCGCGTCAGGGCTGTCCACGCTGAGCTGGAGGCCCAGTTTTGCGAGATTGCGCGGCGCATAGTCCATGAACACAAACACTGAGGTGACACCGCCGGGGTTGATTCCGCCGGTGCGCATGCCAATCTGGCCCAGGCGCACATCGTTGGCGTACACGGCCATGGGTTCGCCGTCTATGGTGACCGCCGCATTGACCGAGGGGGTCACGTCGAGCATCTCGACGCGCGCCTCGAGCGTCATGCTGGCCATTTCGTTGAGCGAGGGATAGGACAGGGAAATGTGGGAGCGCAGGTCGCGCGGCACGGACTGCGCGGAGGGGTTGCCGGGCTCGGTGCGGCACCACCGGAGCAGTTCGGACGCCTGGGGCACGTCAATCGCGTCAGCGTTCTTCTTGGTTTGCGGGGAGTAGAAGTGGCCGCCTGATCCGGAGGACAGTGTGATGAGGGTGTTGGCCTGCACGGTCTGGCCCCAGCCGATGGGGAAGACGCGGACGCGCGTGACATCGAGGAAATCCACGATGGGCGACAGGTCGCCCGGCGGGGTGGTCCTGCGGCCGTCGGTGACCGCAACGATGACGGATTCAGCGGCGGTGTCGAACGGCACGTAGTGCTCAATGCTGTCAATGTCCGCGAGGGTGACAGCACCCGACAATATCGCGGGGAGCAGAGCCGTGGCACCGTTGTCCGCCACGTCCATGTTGTTGATGCGGTATTCCAGCACGTCCTTGTCCCGCACAAAGGCGTCGCCGGCGAGCTGCGGGTGCGCCGCGTCGGCGCCGTAGATGATTCGGAGGTCGTCCTCAAAAGCGGGCCTGCGCTCATTGAACACGGAGAGGGCGACGCGGTAATGGGGCGGGAATTCGGCGAGCATGGGTCCGATGCACTGGACATACAGTGCGTTGAGGGGATCGCCGCCGGCGGGGAACTGCCCGTCATCCACCAGTGCCTGTGCGGCTGCGCGCATGCTGCCTGAGAAGTCGAGCATGACGAGGACGTCAAAGGAGAGGTTCTCGTCCTTTTTCACGAAGACGTTGGTTTCGTTGAGGTCTATTGCCTGGGAGTCTTCCAGGAAGGTGGCCATCACATTCGGCACGTTGTAGAAGGTGCGGGTGTCGGTAAATATGTCCTCAAGGGATGGGAAGACCTTGTAGGCCTGGTCGCGCAGGAGCACGTTCATGCGGACCAGTGAGGGCGGCCTCAGTGTGTTAACCGCCGTTTCCATGGTCAGTTTTGCCAGGTCCACGGAGACCTGCACCTCGACGGGCTGCACGGGCAGGGCATCCTCGGGCACGTCAACCGCCTCGATGACGAGTTTGGCCACACCGCCCTGTCCCTGGATGCGCGACCGGTCAATGGCAACGCTGATTTCCTGGTAGTCCTTGATTTGGGTGGGCGGCACGCCGATGCTGCGCCCGGTCACGGGTTCGACGAAGAGCCAGTCAGGCTGGGACGAGGTTATCTTGAAGTTGAGGTACTCGCCCTCGTCGCCCAGGTTGGCAACGTACATCAGTGCGGTGTTTGCGAGACGCCCAAAGGCTATGCTCGTGGGTTTTACTCCAATGATGATGGAGTAGGGCACGCGGACCTGGATTTCAACGACGAGCAGCGGACGCGACGGGTCATTGGAGACAAGGGGCAGGCGGAAGGTGGCGCCGGCGCGCGAGAGGGTGCTGCGGTCCACCGTGACGGTCACCGATTCCCGACGGTTGGGATTGACGGTTCCCTGCTGCGGGGAAATGGAGGTGATCCATACGGGCAGTTGTGTTTCCGGCGGGATGCTCCAACTGAGCGGGCCGTCGCCGGTGTTTGCCACCACAAAATCCTGTGAGTCTTCGGTTATATCCAAGCGCACATAGGGCACGCCGAAGGCGTCAATACCTTCTCCGACAATGCCAAACTCGGGGAGTTTGGGTGCGCTGGCACGGACATGCACCGGCACCGGCGTGGTGGAATCGCCCGACGCGGCAACGTTGAATGTAAATTCAAAGACATCCAGGCCGGCGGGCGCCAAGCTGCGGTTCACGCGCACCGCGACCGTATCCGTGATGTCTCCGCTGACCGTGCCGGAAGCCACGCCGGACCCGTTCACCGGTGCCAAGGACAGCCATGCGGGGAATCCCGCAGTGTCTATGCTCCAGTTGATTGTGCCCAGCCCGTCATTCCACAGGCCCATCGTGGTTTCGGTGCGGGTGACGCCGAAATCCATGTCCTGCGGGGCCACCTTGAGGGCAGCCGGTTTCGGGCGGGTCATGGTTACGGCGATGGTGTCCTGCCCGCCGTCAAAAGTGAAGGTGATTTGGGCGTCATACTGTCCCGGGTCCACCGTGGCGGGGGTCGCGGTGACATTGATGGTCTGGGTGGTTGCGAGGGTCCCGGAAGTGGCGGTCATGGAGAGCCACGGGGTGTTGGCCGGGAGTGCCGCACTCCACTGGATGGGTGTGGCGCCCAGATTGGTCAGCGTCAGCGGCAGGGTGGCTGGGCTGCTTATGGAACCAAAGGCAAGTGTTGACGGTGCCACGGAGAAGCCTGGCACGGAAAGGGTAACCGGCACGATCTGGCTGTAGGACAGTGCGGTGGCGTCCACCTTGATGCTTCCGGTGTAGCTGCCCGGGGCCAGACCGGCGGCGTTGGCTGTTGCGGTAATCTGCAGCGGACCGGGGGTTGGCAGCGTGGGGGAGGCGTTGTTCACGGCCAGCCAGTTTCCGCCGGAGTCGGTGGTTGGCGTGACGGCGAGCACCACCGGAAGGGTGCCGTTGTTCTCCACCGTGAGCGACTTTGACTTTGAGATCGGAAGAGCGTCGTGTAGGGATAGAGTGTAGATCTCGGTGGTCGCCG
>CALDSM010000698.1 GCA_937923585.1 uncultured bacterium | reverse complement strand
ACTCGTTGCCGGCTTGGTCCAGTGCGGTCACACGGAACAAATTTGCGCCTTGGGCGGCAAGCGTGGTCGTGTAGAACCAAGTGGTGCTGCCCGGCGTGTGCGAGACACCGCCGGGAGAGCCGTTCACATGCAGGGCGTTTGTGTCGGCCGTGCAGGTGCCGCCCAGCATGAGCGGGGCAACGCTGGTCAGGAAATCCGCCCCGCCGTTCGGGGAGGTGATCACCGGCGCGGCGGGCGGCGTGACATCGTGGTTGTAGGTCACCGTCCTGTCCGTGCTGGTGGACGCGGCGTTGCCGTTGCCCACCGCATCCCAGCATGCATTCGCGGAAATGCCGGCGATGACGGTGCCCGACGAGGTCATGCCCGTAACCGCCACGTTGTAGGTGGTCCCGGAACCGGTCACCGTGGCCGTCTTGACCCCGGCGGCGGTTCCCGTAATCACGACACTGTCCCCGGTGAAGCCGGTGACGGGCCTGCTGAAGATGGCTGTGAAGTTGACCGGAAATGCGCCGGTCGGATCGGACTGGCCGGCGGCCTGGTTTATGGTCACCGAGGGCCCGTCCGTATCAACGGAACCCGCTGCGGAGTCGGCCCAGGCAGAGTATGCGCCCTCCCGGACACTGACATTGTCCACCCGGCCCATGTACCAGGGATTGGAGCCAATGGCCACATCCGCCGATGCGCCGCAGGCTATCGTCTCCGTGTAGGTGCCGATATCCTGCCGCCGGGTTCCGTTTGTGCCGCCCAGGGAGCACTGAAGGGTTCCGGCCCCGTGTCCCGGCACAGGCTCAGCGGATGTCCAAATGGTGTAGGTGACCGTGTAGACCCTGCCGCTGACCAAGGGAACCGCCAACTGGCCGCCTGCCTGTGAAAGGTCCGCGCCCGAACTGGAAGTTCTCTGGACCGATTTGTAGACCGGGCTGTAAACCCAGTTCGATCCCAGATTCCAGTGGTCCGCACTCGTGTCGAAAGTGCCGTTGCTGATATGTTCGGGCGATGCCCCGACGATGGCCAGAACCCTTACCCGGGCCTGCGCTGCGTTGATGGGGAAGGGCAGGTCCGATGCCACGTCCCATAGAATTTGCCTGTCTGTCCCCGGAGCGACGCCCATACCAATGTCCCCGGTCGCTGTCTTGACCGAGTACGGAAAGGTAACTCCGTTGTCGTCCGACAGCATCGCCATTATGGTGCAGTTGCCGCCGACGCTGGCGAGGTCATAGGTGATCGTTAGCCGCGAACCGGGCGGAGACGGGGCCAGACCCTGCACAAATGCCACGCCGGATATGACCGGATTCTGCGCGCCTGCCGGAATGGGTACAGCCAATAAGCCGACTGCGAGAACTGCAAACCATCCGAAGAAGGTTGTACCGTCATTCCCGCCTCTCCAAGACCGTCCGAAGAAGTGTCCTCGCCCGACCATCATGATAAAGAATTGGCCATACTGCGATACTACCCTTACTGCGCCCAGCTTATTGGTCCTACAACTCACAAAATGCAAACACCCTTATTCCCAGTTAATATAATACCATGATTTCCTCGCAAAGTGATATTTGGCTTTCAGGATAATGCATGAGGGGAAAGGAAATCTTCACAGCAATTGCCGCAGGCAAACCGGGAAAGCATTGCAGACATGGCAAACGCGGGCGCAAGCTGAACTTGCGCCCGCGTCGTCATGTCTGTGAAGTCAGGTCCGGTCTATTTGCGCCGCCGCCGCATCGCCACGGCACCGGTCAGCGCACTCAGGGACGCCAACGCGGCCAATCCAAGTCCGCCCGCCAGGGGCACTCCCGGCCCAATGCTCACTTCAACCGGATTGCTCGTCGCGGTCTCGGTCGCACCGGCCTGCACGGTGACCTGATAGGTTCCCACGTCGTCCATCGTTGCACCGTCATTCCTGAAGATGCTCTCCGTGGCGTCGGTAATCGGCGCTCCGTCCTTGGTCCAGAAGTACTGGTATTCGGTCGTGCTGCCGCCGAACGCGATGACACTGAGTTCGAACGGCTGGTTCAACTCCACCACAAGGCCGACCGGCTGCCGCACGATGCGCAGCGGGCTGGCCGGGGCCTCCACGGCCGTCAGCGTCAGGCGTGCGGTAACCGAGGTCACCGTACCCGGATCCGGCATGGCGGGCTGGGCCAGGCGATCCTTGATTACGCAGTAGTACAGGCCCTGGTCCGCCGGTTGAGCCTTCTTGATCGTCAGGGCGGGCGCCTCACCGACCAGTGTGTCAGGCGGGGCGGCGTTCTTCTTGTACCAGGCGTAGGTCAGGTTGCCCGCACCGCCCACGACGTTCGCCGTGAAGGTGTAGTCGGCGCCTGCGGGCCCCTTCTGGTGCTGCGGCTGGCCGTCGGGAAGCAGCATCGGCACCCCGGCCACGCTCAACCCCACGCCGGGCGACTCATAAACGCCGTCCGCGCTGTCTTCATAGGTCGGCGACAGTTCGAAGTAACGCCCGTCGCCGATTCCGATGTCGCGGACCCGGACCGTGTAGATGCCGGCATCCATTGCCGCCAGCGGGCTGAGATCATAGGTGGAACTGTTTGCCCGCAGGGGCTCGCCATCGCGGAACCATTGGTAACTGAGCGCGCCAACGCCGCCCTCCATGGTCACGGACAGGAGCGGCACATGGGCGGCGCCAATGTGGAAGAACCCGCCCGCGGGCACCGTCACCACCTCAAGCGGCGTGCCCACGAAGAGCTGCGCAAGGTCAGAGGTCACTGTTTGCAGCCCGTCGGTGATGCTTGCGAAGTAGAAGCCCGCATTCCCAGCCTCAGGCGTGTCTATGGTGTACGTGGAACTCAACGTCGCCCCGAGCTCGGCCTGGCCCATGTTCATGGGCAGGCCCAGCGAAACGGCTCCGCTTCCGTCGGCGTTTGGCGAATAGAACCATTCGCCGGTCAGCATGTTGCCCGGTTCACCGCCGGTAACCGTAACGGTGAAGGTCTTTGAAGCGCCTCCGACCAGGCGCCCGCCACCGACGGGCTGCCCCGTGGCGGCGATCAGGATGGGATTGTTGGTGACGGTGACGGTCGTCGGCGGTGCAAATGCATACGGCGCTGAAACACAGCCGTCGCTGATCTCACAATAGTAATCGCCGTCGTCCGTGCCGATCTGGGCGTTTTCCACCACCAGGTGCGGGGTGGCTGCCGTGGCGTTGCCCGTAATCTCCACCCCGTTGTGGTACCACTTGTACGTGTACTGGTTGTAGAACGCCGGATCGCTGCCCGTCGGCGGCACCGGATTGGCGACGTTTCCGCCCGCAGGCGTGACGTACATGTTGACGGTGCCGCCCAGCAGGACCGCAATGTACTGGCTGGGTTTGCTGGAGAAGTACAGCACGGTCAGTTTGGCCTGGTTCGAGTAGACAGAATAGGACAGCGGCGTCCCGCCCAGCGTGATGGTGTTGGTCACGCGACAACGGTACAGCCCCTGGTCGGTCGCGGGGTCGGCCGCAGACTTGGCGTAACTCAGGCCCGTGGCGCCCGGCAAGTCCTGCCATCCGCCGCCGGTGTTAATCTGCCATTGATAACTGAGGCCCTTGGGGGGCGGGACATCCGCTGCGGTGCTGAAGGTGAACGAATCACCCCGGTTCACACAGCGGTCCACCGGCTGCGTCGTGACGGTGATGGGGGGCGCGGGCACCGTTATCTGGTAGACAGGCGATGTCTTTGTGCCCGTGCCGCACGCGGTTTGCACGGTCCACTTGTAGAAGCGGGTGGACCCCAGGAAATCCATGACCACGTCAAGATCGGAAGAGCGTCGTGTAGGGAAAGAGTGTAGATCTCGGTGGTC
>CALDSM010000697.1 GCA_937923585.1 uncultured bacterium | reverse complement strand
AGCCCGCAGTCCCGACCGCATGCCTGCGCAGTCAAAACCACCCGAGGCCAGGATGGCCAGAGCGCAGAGCACATTTTCAGCGTTGTGCCTTCCGGGCAGCGGGTGGTCGTCAATTTCGGCGACGCGCACCCCGCGCAGATAGTAGCCGTCCGCCGCCATCCACGCATCGGCGGGCTTCTCCCGGTTCATGCTGAACTCGATCCGGTCCGCACCCTTCGGCGTGTCCATGCCGCGGGTGAACGGATCGTCCGCGTTGACCACGGCAATGTCGCCCGCGCCCTGGCGCCGGAATATGCGGGCCTTCGCTTCGGCGTAGCCTTCCATGGTCCCATGGCGCTTGAGGTGGTCGGGGGTGACATTCAGCACGGCGGCGATCCAGGGATGGAACGTGTCCGCCGTCTCCAACTGGTAGCTGCTCACCTCGACCACGACATATTCGGGCTGTTCGTCCGGCAGCGCCACCAGCGACAGCGGGCGGTCGTTGTTGCCCGCAAGATCAACCGTGTGCCCGCAGGCCGCGATCATGGCGCGGAGCAGTTCCGTCGCCGTGGTTTTTCCATTGGTGCCGGTGAGCGCGATGATGCGGGACCGGCAAAAACGCGCGGCAAGCTCCAGTTCACCCACAATGGGAATGCCGCGCACGTGCATGGGCGCGAGGAAATCGGCGCCAAGCGGCACGCCGGGGCTGATGACCACCATTTCCGCACCCTCGAACGCGTCCATGCTGTGACCGCCGACCTCGAAGGGCACGCCCATTTCAAGGCATTGGGCGCGCCAGGAATCCAAACGCGGCGCGTCCGACGATTCGGTGATGAACGGCCGCGCGCCTTCGCGGAGCAGCAGACGGGCCGCGGCCGTGGTGGAACGGCCCATGCCCACCAGCACTATCTTCTTTCCCGCAACGTTCATCCTGTTGTCCTTTGCGGCGCGGCGGCTCAGCGCAGTTTGAGGGCGGCAAGACTCATCAGGGCGAACAGCAGCGCCACTATCCAGAAGCGCATGGTCACCTTGGTTTCCACCCATCCCAACAGCTCAAAATGGTGATGCAGCGGTGCCATGCGGAACACGCGCCTTCCGGTGGTCTTGAACGAGGCCACCTGAATGACCACGCTGGCCGCCTCCAGCACAAATATGCCGGCCACCACCGGCAGCAGCAACTCCTGCTTGGTCAGCAGGGCCAGCGAACCGATGGCCCCGCCCAGCGCAAGCGAGCCGGTGTCGCCCATGAACACTTCGGCCGGGTGGCCGTTGAACCAGAGAAAGCCCAGGCCCGTGCCCAGCAGCGCGGCGCCGAAAACAAACAACTCGCTGGCCTCGGGCACGTACGTCAGAAAGAGGTAATGGGACCAGTCGGCGCGGCTCACAATGTAGGCGATGCCCGCGTAGGTCAGGATCGAAATGATACCCGCACCCGCCGCCAGCCCGTCCAGCCCGTCGGTGAGGTTCACCGCGTTGGAGATGCTGACCATCACGATGATGACGAACAGGATGTAGAATGCGCCCAGCGGGATGAACAGGTTCTTGAACCCGGGCACGCCTATCTTGGTGTGCAGGTCGGGTTCACTGGCCGCCACGGACTTGGGCAGTGCGGCCTCCACCAGCAGGCGGTTCATGCGGTCTAGGTCGCGCGGAGAAAGCCTGTCCGCGCCGCGCGCGCAGAACGCGGCGAGTTCACTGTTCCGCAGGTCATCGGGCCAAAGCTGGGGATCAAAAAGATCACGCTGGCGAAGCGCGGCATTGAGTCCCTGCATCAGGAGAATCCGGTCCTGTTCGACGAGCGTCTCCCTGTCCGACGCTTTGGCGACCGCCGCTTTCGCCTCCTGCGGAAAGGCGTCCCAAATCCGCTTCTGCGGGGTCATCACGGGCGATGACGAAGCTTCGTTGAGCGACTTCGCCAGGCTTGGCCAGTCCATGATGTCGCGCTGGGAAACGGAGGCGGCGCCCACGGTGATGGGGTTGAAGTAGAGATAGACCCCCAGCAGCAGGCCGGTAAGGATCTGGCCGATGAACTTGGCGCGCGCGCTGAGTCCGTCGTTGTGCTTGCGGCGCAGTTTGATGTAGTCGTCAATGAAACCCACGGTGCCGAGGAGCAGAATCACGAGCATGGCCAGCCACAGCAGGCGGTTGGTCAGCCGTCCCCAGAGCAGCAGCGACGCCAGTGTGCCGCCGATGATCATGACCCCGCCCATGGTTGGTGTGCCCGCTTTTCCCTTGTGCAGGGCGTGGAGGTCGGCAACATGGTCCTTCTTGATGTACTGGCCGATCTTCAGTTCACGCAGCCGGCGGATGATGGCCGGTCCGAAAACCAGGCAAAGCAGGAATCCGGTGACGGCGGCCCCGCCAGCGCGGACGGTATGATAGCCCAGCACGTTCAACGCGCCGAACCAAGGCTCCAGTATGCCGGCCAGATAGTAAAACATATGGCTTTAGGTCCTGTCCCAAGCGGTGTTTAACCGCCGTACATCCGTTTCAACGCCTCGATCACCGTCTCCATCCGCGCACCGCGTGATCCCTTGACCAGCAGCGCGTCGCCGGGGACCGCCACCCGGCGCACCGCCGACGCAATCGCGTCATGATCGTCCAACGCCTCCGCGTGCGGCACACCTGCCGCCAGCGCGCCCGCCGCCATGTCGGCGGCATGGGGGCCGAAAGCATACAGGTGATTCACACCAAAGCGCCCCGCAGCCTCCCCCACTTCCCGGTGTAGATCCCCCGCCGCCGCGCCAAGTTCCCGCATCTCGCCGAGCGCGGCGATGCGCGCCCCGGAAACACGCCGGTCCGCCAGCGCCTGCAACGCCGCCGCCATGCTGGCGGGATTGGCGTTGTAGGAATCATCCAGCACCGTGAGCGGCCCCACGGCAAGCGTCTTGAAGCGGCTCAGGCCCGCGCAGGCCGCCCGCAGCGGAGCCTCGATTTCGTCCACACCGTGGCGCAACGCCACGGCCACCGCCAGAAGCACATTGGTCGCATGGGCGCGCACGGACAACGGCAGGCGCAGCACGCCCACCGGGTCAATGTCCAACACCATCTCCCCCGCCGCGTCAAAGGAGCAGTTGCGCAGCACCACGTCGCCGTGGCCGCCAAAGTACATCTTCGGACCGGGATGCCTCTCCGCCATGGCGAGGCACCAGGGGTTGTCCACGTTCACGTAGAACATGCCGCCGGGAACGAGCCCTTCAACAATTTCAGCCTTGGCCCTGGCCACGCCTTCGATGCTTCCAAACCCCTCAAGATGGGCGGGGGCAACGATGGTCACCGCCGCCTCGTCCGGACGGGCGACACGGCACAGCCCCGCAATCTCGCCCGCGTGGTTGGCGCCCATCTCGATGACCGCATACTGTGTTGTGTCGTCCAGATGCAGCAGCGAAAGCGGGCAGCCGATGTCGTTGTTGAGGTTGCCCTGCGTCTTGACCACGGGATATTTGGACGCGAGCAGGGCGGCGGTCAGATCTTTCGCGGTTGTCTTGCCGCTGGAACCGGTAATGGCAATCACCTTTGCGGAACACTGGGAACGGTGCCACGCGGCAAAGTCTTGAAGGGCGCGCAGCGGTGACTCCACCGTGATGCACAAACCACCCGGCATGGGCCGTTCACAGACGGCCGCCACGGCGCCCTTTTCGAAGGCCTGGGGCACAAACGTATTGCCGTCAAAATTTTCGCCGGAAAGGGCGAAGAAGACATCGCCCGGACGCAGCGTGCGGGTGTCGGTGGAGACGGAAGAGAAGGTTTGGGCGGCAGTTCCCGAGCCGGCGGGAACGCCGGCGCTCCCATTGGGGGCGCTCCCAGTGACGATGGCCTGGGCCAATTCTGCAATCGTGTGGAACCAACTCATGGTTTCAGCGCCTTCAACGCCGCCATCGCTTCTTCGCGGTCATCAAAGTGACGCCGTTCCGTGCCGATGATCTGGTAGTTTTCGTGCCCTTTCCCGGCGATCATGACAAGGTCGCCGGGCATGGCGAGCGACACGGCCTTGCGTATCGCCTCTTCCCGCGACTCCATGACAAGGTAATCGTCGCCCTTGCGCTTGTCGGCGCGCTGCATTCCGACTTCCACGTCGAGCAGGATGCGGTGGGGGTCTTCGGTGCGGGGATTGTCGGAAGTAATTATACAGAAATCCGACATGGATGCGGCAACCGCACCCATTTTGGGGCGCTTGCCCTTGTCACGGTCTCCGCCGCAACCGAACACGGTGATGATTCGGCCCTTGCACAGCGTGCGCGCCGCCCGCAGCACGTTGATCAGGCCGTCATCGGTATGTGCATAGTCCACAATCACATAGAACGGCTGCCCCGCATCCACCGGCTCGAAACGCCCGGCCACGCTGGCCAGCGTGCCCAGCCCCTCTGCAACGGCGTCCACGGGCACGCCCAGCCCCGCGCAAAGCGCGGCCGCGCAAAGCGCGTTGGACAGGTTGTGGTGACCGATCAGCCGGATTCGCGTGTCGGCCGCTCCAAACGGCGTCACGAGCCGGAACGACGCACCGCCGAAGTCGAGGCGCACCTGTTCAGCGCGCACATCGCCGCCCCGGCCATACCGGTAACAGGGCACGCGTGAAATGTTCGCAAAATGGGGCGTCGCGGGGTCTTCCGCGTTGGCCACGGTAAACCGCGGCTCCTGCCGCATGTCGGCGGAGGGCTCCATGCGGCGAAACAGTTTCAGTTTTGCCGCGAGATAACGGTCCATGTCGCGGTGATAGTCGAGATGGTCGCGGGTCAGGTTGGTGAAGGCGGCGGCGGCAAAGCGCAGTCCCGCCACCCGCTCCTGGTCGAGCGCAATGGAACTGACCTCCATGACGACATGCGTGTGTCCGGCGGTCTCGGCGCGGACAAACATGTCGGCGAGGTCTTCGGCGAAGGGCGTGGTGTGCGGCGCGTTGTAGAGCGTGCCGCCGATCTCATAGCCGATGGTGCCGAAGTTCGCGCATGAATGGCCCGCATGATTCAGCACGGCCCGCGTGAGGTGGCAGGTGCTGGTCTTGCCGTTGGTGCCGGTGACGCCTATCACGCGCAGGCGTGCGGTGGGGTCGCCCGCCAGTGCCTGTGCAATCAACCCCGCTGCCGTGCGCGCGTCCTCCGCGTGCAAATAAGGCAGGCCGCAAAGTTCCCCGCCCCCCTTTCTGGCGCCGACCACGGCCACGGCGCCGGACGCAGCCGCCTGGGCCGCGAAATCGTGGCCGTCAACATGCCCGCCGGGTGATGCCACAAAGACCGCGCCCGGACGGACACGGCGCGAATCCTCGGTGACCGAGGACACGGTGAACTGGACGCCGCCGGGAAGTTCAGCCCCGAGCAGGTCACATAATTCGTTTTTTGTCAGAGAGCCCATTTTGGTCCTGCGGTTGCGGCGGTGATTGCGGTTGCGGCTTCGGTTCGCCCGCCGCGACCGGCGCGGTAGCGGGTGTTTCCTGGATGACCGGCTGCTGGCTTGCCGCAAGCATCTCCGTCTTTGAACTGAAGCGCAGCGCGCACACGCCCACATCTTCGAGGCTGGCACCGGGCGGCGGATTCTGTTCCACCACCCAGCCGGCGCCCTGGGCGTCAAGCGGCACGCCAAGCCGCTGGAGCCGTTCGCGGGCCTGGCGTTTGGTGAGGCCGTGCAGGTCCGGCATGGCGGTTTCCATCTTTCCGCCGTCACGCCGGGCCACCAGCTGCAATCCGTCGAGCGGCGTGATCAATGCGTCCAGCGACGCGTCAAGGGTGTCGGGACCGGGCGGCGGCGCGATGGTGTCGGCGTCGGCCTCGTCAACGGGGTCGGAAGGCTTGAGGGCGACTTCCTTCTTCTTGGGCTCGTTCCGCTTCTGCGCCGCCAGGGCAATCTTCTGCTGCTTCTCGTGGGCGGCCACCACCTCGGGGTCGGTGACGGGGTCTTTCGGAACCCCGAGGCGCACGAGCGCGCTCCGCATGACGTTGGCAAAGACCGGACCGCAGACATAGCCGCCGTAACGCAGTTTGATGCCGGGCTCCTGGACCACAATGACGACCACCAGCCTCGGGTCGCAAAGGGGCGCAAAGCCCGCGAAGACCGCGGTGTAGCGGTTCGGGTCAAATCCGCCGCCCTCGGATTTGGGGCGGGCCATCTGGGCGGTGCCGGTCTTTCCGCAGGCACGGTAGTCCATGATGTTCGCGGCGGTACCGGTGCCGCGAAGCACGACACCGTGGCAGAATTCCTGCATGGTGCGGACGGTCTCCGGGGAGAGGATGCGCTGGGGCGGGTCCGCCTCATGCTGGTAGGTCACGAGCCCGTCGCGCGCCACCGCGCGCGCCACGTAGTAGGGTTTCACCAGATATCCGCCGTTGGCGATGACCGCATACGCGCGGGCAAGCTGCGGCATGGTGACGGAGATTTCCTGCCCCATGGGAAGCGAGCCCATGGACAGCCGCGACCAGTTCTTGCGCGGTTGGAAAAGGCCCCGGCTCTCGCCGGCAAAATCGCGCGAGGTGGTCTGGGCGAATCCGAATCTGCGTATCCATTCCTCCAGCCGCGCATCGCCGAGCATGGCCGCAACCTTGATCAGATCGGAAGAGCACACGTCTGAACTCCAGTCACGATCAGATCTCG
>CALDSM010000696.1 GCA_937923585.1 uncultured bacterium | reverse complement strand
GGCGACGTAGTGAACCACCGAGTCGGGATGCCTGTAATAGTTTTCAAGCAGGAGCTCGGCGGCGCCCTTCTTGGTCAGCGGCTGGTCCGCGCCGAGACGCTCTTCAAGCCTGCGGAAATCGTGCGGGTCGAGCCCCTTGATGCGCGCAATCATGGATGGCACGTCGCCGTGGTTTTCCAAGCCCTCCGCAATGCGCCGCACCGCCTGGTGCCCCTCGGGCACCACCTTCACCTTCGTCAGGTCGGTGAACATGAGGCGGTGGTTGATGTCGAGCAGGTACTCCACTTCCTCTTCGGGAACGTCGAGTTTCTTGGAAAGGAAACGGACCGTCAGGCCGGACCGGCTGTTGTTGGCCAGTTCACGGGCGATGCGATACGTGGTTCGGCTTATGCCTTCCAGTGACGCCAGCAAACTCGCCCCGTTCCGCATCGTCGTTTCAGCCTCCAGCCATCATCGCGCCCTCATACTTCGCGCAGATGGAAACTCATATTATAGCGGCTGTCGTTGCCGCTAACAAGCGGTTCAACCAAGAATTTTGTGAGCCGTCTTGCTCTCGCTCTAGTTTGGAGGATTATGCGGTTTAACATGACTCTCTTCAACGAACTGAACCCACAGAGCAGGATTGAGATTAGGAGCAAGAGCAAGAAAGAAAGATTGACATGCCCCGCCGCATGCGCCAATATATCCCGAGTGCCGCGGGCGCAAGCCCGTCGACAAGCGACATCCAACCAGAACCTGGAGGAATGAGAAGATGAGCAACACCATCCTGAAACGCGTCGTCCTGGCGGGCCTGTGCCTGCTGCTGCCGCTCTCGGCCATGGCCACGGTCAGCGTGCCCAGCATCATCGGGGACCACATGGTTCTTCAGGCGGACAAGCCGCTGCCTGTTTGGGGCAAGGCCGACCCGGGCGAAAGCGTAAGCGTGACACTCGCAGGCAAAACCGCGAAGGCCACCGCCGACGCACAGGGCCTGTGGAAGGTGAAACTTCCCAAGATGAAGACGGGCGGGCCGCTGGAAATGACCATCCAAGGCAAAGACAACACCCTGACCATCAAGGATATTCTGGTCGGCGAGGTGTGGATTGGGTCCGGCCAGTCCAACATGCAGTGGTGCGTGAAGGATTCCATGAACGCCAAGGACGAGGTCGCCGCCGCGAATTACCCGGACATGCGCCTCTTCTACGTCAAACGCACCGTCGCCACCACCCCGCAGGACAACTGCGAGGGCGAGTGGAAGGTGTGTACACCGGAGACCGTTCCCGAATTCTCGGCCGTGCTCTACTTTTTCGGCCGTGACCTGCACAAGGAACTCAAACTGCCCGTCGGCCTGATTCACACGTCCTGGGGCGGCACGCCCGCCGAATCCTGGACCAGCCGTCCGACGCTGGTGGCCGACCCCGATCTCAAGGTCATTGCCGACCGCTGGGACGAGGCCCTAGCCAACTATCCCAAGGCGAAGGAAGCCCATGACCAGGCCATGGAAGCGTGGAAGAAGGCCGCAGAGGAGACCAAGGCCGCCGGCAAAGAGGAGCCCAAGAAGCCGGGCGCGCCCCAGGGACCGGACAGTCCCTGGCTGGCCTCGGGCCTGTTCAATGCCATGATTGCTCCGATAGTGCCCTACGCCGTTCAGGGCGCAGTCTGGTACCAGGGCGAGTCCAATGCCGGACGCGCCTACCAGTACCGCAAGCTTTTCTCCGCGATGATCGAGGACTGGCGCAAGGTTTGGGGCTACGACTTGTCCTTCTACTTTGTCCAGTTGGCCAATTTCACCGAAGTGAAGGCCGAACCGGGCGACTCGGACTGGGCCGAGCTGCGCGAGGCGCAGAACATGGCGCTCAAGCTCAAGAAGACCGGCGTGGCCTTGGCGATAGACATCGGCGAGGCAAAGGACATACACCCGAAGAACAAGCAGGAAGTGGGGCGGCGCCTGGCGCTCAATGCCCTGGCCAAGGACTACGGGAAGGATGTGGACTACCTGGGGCCCATGTACAAGTCCATGGCAGTGAAGGGCAATGAGATTGTTATCAAGTTCTCCGGCACCGACGACGGGCTGGTTGCCAAGGGCGGCGAGCCGCTCAAGGGCTTCGCGATTGCCGGGGCCGACAAGAATTTCGTCTGGGCCGATGCGAAGATCAAGGGAAACAAAGTGGTGGTTTCCTCGCCCAAGGTGGACAAGCCCGTGGCGGTCCGCTATGCCTGGGCCCACAACCCCGTCTGCAACCTGTACAACGGCGCAGGACTGCCGGCATCCCCGTTCCGTACTGACACCTGGCCGGGTGTGACGGTCAACAACAAGTAGTCCGGGCGCAACACCTCCGCGGGCGGCTGCCATGACGGCGGCCGCCCGCTTCTTTAATGCCCACAGGTGCGGCGGCAACAATCTTGGAGCGCGGCGTCGCTGCCGCCGCTTTGGTTTGTCTTTCCTCTTGACCGCAGTTGCCATGCCGCCGCTGTCCCTGCTGCCCCCGCAAGGGGGCTGACAATGGTAGCCGCGGGTGGAGCGAAGCGGAACCCGTGGAAAAGAGATGACGTATCCCGTCCCCGCAGGGGGCGAACCAGGGGTTGCGTGCGGCCCCGGTTGTTCGCCCCATTCAGGGACGGGCCGGCTTGGACCGTTGACCCCGGGTTCCCTTGGTCACCCGGGGCTATTGTTGTGCTGCCCCTCCGGGGCCAGGAACCAGCGGTACGAAGCACAGTTTCGCACACAAGGACATTCCCAAGTGAAACTTGGGAACGAGGGACGGGTTAGTTCAGCCAAAGCGGTGTCGCCGCTGCGCTCTGCCGCGGCACTCCATAGAAGACCTGCTTCGTGCCCTCAAGGAATCTACGGAGCAGGGAAGTGGCTCGGACGAGGGAAAGCGGAGTAATGGCCACCGCAGTCAAAAACAGGACAGGCGCGGGTCGGGGAATGCAGGCGCGCATGGCCTTCAATTGACTTGCCCCCGCCGTTGCCCCTACTATTTGCGGGACTTGTGCGGCGTTGGGCAGTGTGCGGAACTTTCACAGGCGGGTCGTCAAGGCCAGCGGAGGCGGTCACACCGGCATGAAGCACTTCTTTGCGACAAAGTCCCTGGACCTGCTGCTGGAGGAGATGGCGGGGGAGCACCGTCTTCACCGGGCGCTGGGCCCCGTTTCCCTCACCGCGCTGGGCATCGGCACCATCATCGGCGCGGGCATCTTTGTGATCGTGGGCACGGTGGCGCATGACCGGACGGGGCCGGCCATCATCGTGTCGCTGCTGGTGTCGGGCACGGCGTGCATCTTTGCGGCGCTGTGCTATGCCGAGTTTGCCGCGATGGCGCCGGTGGCCGGTTCGGCGTACACCTACGCCTACGCGACGCTGGGCGAGGTGTTCGCCTGGATCATCGGATGGGACCTCATCCTCGAATACACGGTGGCGTCGGCGTCAGTGGCGCACGGCTTTTCCCATTACTTTCAAAGCTTCATCGGCATGGGGGGGCTGTCCATCCCGGAAATACTGTCGAAGGCACCCCTTGCTTCGGACCAGGCGACGGGGCATCTGTCGGTGACGGGCACGCTGGTTGACCTGCCGGCGCTGTGCATTTCGCTGGTGCTGACGGTCATCCTGGTGCTGGGCATCCGCGAGAGCGCCCGGTTCAACGCGGTGATGGTGCTGGTCAAACTGTTTGTCGTGCTGTTCGTCATCGTCGTCGGTGCGTTCTATATCAATCCGGAAAACTGGAAGCCCTTCGCGCCCTACGGCTGGACGGGCCTGAGTTTCTTTGGCGGCGCGCTGCAGTGGGGCGTGGGGTCGGGCGGCCTGCCTGCGGGCATGCTTGCCGGTGCGGGCATCATGTTTTTCGCCTACATCGGCTTCGACTGCGTGTCCACGCAGGCGGAGGAGGCGCGCAATCCGCAGCGCGACGTGCCCATCGGCATCATCGCGTCGCTGTTGATTTGCACCGTCCTGTACATCGCCGTGTCGCTGGTGCTGACCGGCATCGTGCCTTACAACCAGATTGACATTGACGCGCCGGTGGCGACGGCGTTCAAGCATATCGGGCTGCCCTGGGCGCAGTTCATCATTTCCATCGGCGCGCTGGCGGGTCTGGTCTCGGTGCAGCTTGGCCTGATGCTGGGGCAGCCGCGCATCCTGCTGGCCATGTCCCGCGACGGGCTGCTTCCCCCGCGTTTCTTTGCGGCGGTCCACAAGACCTTTCGCACCCCCTGGAAATCCACCATCCTGACGGGCATTTGCGTGGGTGTGTTATCCGCGCTGATTCCCCTGCGCCTGCTGTTGGAACTCGTCAATATCGGCACGCTGCTGGCTTTTGTGATCGTTTGCCTGGCGGTGCTGGTCATGCGCTACGCCAACCCGACGGCGCACCGCCCCTTCCGGTGCCCCTTCGTGCCCGTGATCCCCATCCTGGGCGCCCTGCTGTGTCTGATGCTGATGTTTTCGCTTCCCACGGCGAACTGGTGGCGGCTGCTGGTGTGGCTGGCAATCGGGTTCGCCATTTATCTCTTCTACGGCAGGCATCACAGCGTCCTGGCCAGACTGCGCGCAGCC
>CALDSM010000695.1 GCA_937923585.1 uncultured bacterium | reverse complement strand
GGCATATTCGTGGATTACGTCGTCGTAGCCGGCTCCCGCCAGGCCCATCCCCACACGCTGTTCGTGGACCATGACCCCAGCTACACCGGCGAGGTCCGGGTGGACCTCGAAAGCGAGTTCAAGCCCATGCCGCTTGGTCTGGAGAAGGTGCTGTGCCGCAGGGCGTGCATGGAACTCCATCCCGGCGACAAGGCCAATCTCGGCGTGGGCATTCCCATGGGCGTCGCCCAAGTGGCCCACGAGGAGGGCGTCCTCGCAACACTCACCCTCAACACCGAGGTCGGTGTGCTCGGCGGTCTGCCCCAGGGCGGAAAGAACTTTGGCCCCGCCAAGAACCCCACCGCGTTTCTGAGCCAGTCGGTCATGTTCGATTTTTATGACGGCGGCGGTCTCAACATGGCCTGTCTCGGCATGGCCCAGGTGGACCGCGAAGGCAACGTGAACGTGAGCAAGCTCGGCCCAAGAATCATTGGCGCCGGCGGGTTCATCAATATCAGCCAGGGCACGAAAAAAGTGGTCTTCTGCGGCGAATTCTCCGCGGCCGGCGCCGACATTGCCGTCGAAAACGGACAGGTGCTGGTGCATGCCGAAGGCAAGGTAACCAAGTTCGTGGAAAGCGTCGAACAGATCACCTTCAGCGCCCGCATGGCCCGCGAGAACGGGCAGCAGATCCTCTACATCACCGAGCGCTGCGTGTTCGAACTCCGCCCCGAGGGGCTGGTGCTCACGGAAATCGCCCCCGGCATGGACCTCCAAGCCCACATCCTCGACCGCATGTGCTTCACCCCCGTCATCTCCCCAGACCTGAAGGTCATGGATTCCCGCATCTTCTCAGAAGCCCCCATGGGCCTTTCTTACTAGACCTCACACCCTCTCAGTCTCCGCCAATATGATCCGGTCCAAATTTGCCCGCACGCCTCTCATAATGGCCCTTCCCGTTGCGCACATACTTCGTGAACCCCAGCCGCTCGCAGTTCTCATCGCTCGTCATCTGCTTGCCGACCCGCGAATTGCCCCAGCCCGCCACATGCGGCGCGGCAAACACCCGCCGCACCGGCTGGCCTGTCTGCGGATGCTCCGTCAGCGGCGGCTCATTCATCCCGTGCGACACTTCAAAGGTCGGTCCGTCGGAACCGTCCTCGTTGATGATTTGATACGTGTAAATCGGCATTGTGCCATCCTCCAATTCCGCCCGGAGACATTCCAAACGAAAACTGTGCTCATGCAAGATCCTAACACATCCCAACGACAGCAGACGCACGCCGCCGCTTAACCTGCAAGGTGGTGTATTCCTGAACGCAACCCATCATCGGTCCCATGAGTCACATGGGCCCCGTCCTCCCGGCCTGCTTCCGCCAGAGACGCGCCCTGCCCTCTACATCATCGGGCTGGCCATCCATTCCATCAGGCCCGCAGTGGCAAGTGGAATGACCAGATTGTCATCCGGGTAGAACCGCCGCAGCCAGTGCGCCGCACGTCGCGAAAAGCTCCAGCGCACCCGTTCCGTAAGCGGCGACAGCAGCCGCACACCCCAGCCGGTGTGCGCCTCCAGCAACCCCACGGCCAGCGCAATGCCGGCCATGTGCATGACACCCAGGGACACGTTTTGCCACCGGCAGAGCGACCACATGACCGCCGTCCCGGCAATCACGAACGCCATGACCCCGTAGGCCTTGGCTCCACCCCTGCCCCATCGCGCGGCGACGTACCGCACTCCGCCGGCTGCGGGGTCGGCCACGCCCAGCACCCCCATGGAAACCATCAGCGTTGCGCCGCCGCAAAGGCCGAAACGCCACAGGGTCACCAGAATCACCGCGGCGAGCACCATGTATGTGGATGCGTTGAAGTGCTGACGTTCCAGCGGTCGCAGCATCTTCCCGTAGACCGGATGAGCCTCAAGCGCCGCCCGGTTCTTCGGCGACGCGAACCGCACAACGTCAATCGCCACCGCACCTGCCCCCGCAAGCCATCCAAGAACAAGAAGAATGTCCGGTCCGCCAACCGGCCCCTTCACGTCCTTCCATAGGGAAAAGAGCGCCACAACGACGCAGCACCCTGAGACATGCCATACTTTCCG
This sequence comes from uncultured bacterium, assembly GCA_937923585.1. GTDB lineage: Bacteria > Hydrogenedentota > Hydrogenedentia > Hydrogenedentales > CAITNO01 > CAITNO01. The sequence continues at coordinate 5,882 of CALDSM010000695.1, read as the reverse complement.
CAGGATATTCCAGTCGTATTGGTTTTCAGAGGAACAGGTCATGCTTTGAATCGCCCCGAATGGGTGCCTGGTCGCCGGAATCATGATACGGCCCCGCATGGCGTCGGTCAATAGTACAGTGCCGCCACTTTGGTGTTACGCCGAAGAGTAAACGCGCCATCCTGTCCCGTTCCGTCAGCGCCCGGCTCCACCCTGCCGAAGCGCCGCGCGCACGAGCGCGTCGAACCGGTCGAGAAAGCGGGAGCGGTCCTTCTGCCCGAAGGGAGCCGGGCCACCGCTCACCAGCCCATGCTCCCGCAACTGTGAAAGCACCTCACGCGTCGCCAGCGCCCCGCCAATGGCGGCCTCTGTAAATTCGCGACCGCGGGAACTCACCACACGCGCACCCTTCTGCAAACACCGCGAGGCAAGCGGGATGTCGTCCGAAACAACAATGTCGCACAGGCCCGCATGCTCGGCGATCCAGTCATCGGCCGCATCGAACCCGTCACCAACCGCGATCAACTCGATCCACGGAACGTTGGGAACGGACATCGGTGCGTTGGCGACCACCTTCACTGCGACGTGGTGCCGTTCCGCCACGCGGTACACCTCCTTCTTCACCGGACAAGCGTCCGCGTCTATGAACACTTCGGACAAGGCACACTCCTGATTTCCTCCCCCCTGCCACGCGCCGAATATATCAGGCGCGCACGATGAGTGCAATGCCGCGAATCATCCTATCTCCCACAACCCCAATACCACATTCACGAAATAGCCCGCACAATTCGTGGAGAATATTTCCCTCCGTCATTCTCGTGAAAACGGGAATAACGGAGGAATCGAACTGCACTCGCGACTTTCCAAACACGCCCTTACTAGACCCTAAACCCTCAAAGTCCCTTGGTCTCCACAGAATCATCCTCCGCCCCTCTCCTGAAGACCACCGTCCCATTCACAAACCGGTACCGGGCCTCATCCGCGGGACCGAGGAAAGGCCGAAGTGCATCGCCCAGTTCAGGGCCGTCGAAGCGGTCCAGAACGGTCCACTTCCCCGGCAGGACCTTGCTCTCAGGGTTGTGCCGCGAAAAAAGACGCCGCGCAATGATGCACATGGTGCCCTGTTTCACCCGTTTTGCCACCGCAGAGAAAGTGTCGGCCGAAAGTGCATGACCGCACACGACAAAGCAGTCCACGCCGTCCAGCACGGGGCCGGTCACCTGGTGGTCAAACACGGCCACGCTGTCCACCGGCACAAAAAAGTCCTGAAACGCCGGATACACGATCGGGTTGTTGTAGGATATCGCGCCTGGCTTTACCACGCCGTGCGTGAGCGCTGACCACACGTGCAGCCATTCCCGGGCGGGTTCATCCAGCGGCATGTCCGGATTGCCCAGCAGACGGTTGCGCGATGCCGCCTCGCCGTGCCCGCTCTCTGCGCTGAACTGGCCCCAGCCCCCGTCGGGCAGGCGGATAATCGCCACCCGCGGCCGGTACTGCCGCCAATCCACCGTCCGCGGGTGCTGGGGAACATATTCCTTCGCGAAGTCCCGTACCACCTTGCCGTGCGCGGTTAGCTCATAGTGGTTCTCATCGCTCCAATGCACCAGCGATCCCTTCGCATCCGCCTTCGGATGCCGTTTCTCCCATCGGTCGAAGTCAATGTTCTCCACATAAAGGCACTCCGCCCCCAGCCAATACCCCATCAGCAGCGCCGAACGCAGCGCCTCCGGCGAATGGCCCGGATACTGGTCGAAGCCCCACAAATCCGGCGAGGCCCAGAAATGAATGCCCTTGTCCTGATATTGCAGCGCCGCGCCCAGCGCAATGCAGAGCACCACCGGCGTGAAATGTTCCTTCAGCAGCTTCGGCACCGCCGTCCATCCGGCCCGCGCGAAAATGTGAAACAGATCCGGCCACACCTGCTCCGTGGTCAGCGGAATCCGGTTCCCGTAATGCTGCTCCCGAATCCGCACACACTCCGCCACCAGGGCGTCATACGCCGCTTCCGGCCCCATCACCTTCGTGTTCACCAGAAACGGCGCGTCAAAACGGTCCCCCGGCGAGCCCGCGAACTTGTTGTTCGAAAGCTGCATGTGCTCCGCCTCGTCATAGACCAGCGCCTTCAAAGCCGCAGGTCCCGGCTGATCCAGGATCGGCCGCAGCCACTCGGGCCGCAGCAACCACAAATGCCGCCCGCCCGGCTGCTCAAATTCATTAACCCCCGGCGTGATTTCCATACGCGACACAAAGTTCGGCGTCTCCAAATTCAGCGCATACGTCTTCCCATGCGTTCGCATCCCCGCGTCAATGGACCGAACAACCTCCCCCATCTCCGCCGAAGTGTCCTTCCCCGGCGTCGAAACCGGCATCAGATGCACCACCACAAACCCCGCCCCCAGTTCATCCAGCGCAGCATAGAAAGGCTCATGCCGCCAGTACTGCACGCCATGCACCTCCAGCAAAGTCTCACCCGCAGTATCTACGCCAAACACCACGGGTGCCTTCGTCTGGACGGGTTCGCCGCCAACGGCTAATGGCGCGGCCAACAGACTAAGAATTGCCCTACCTGCAATTATGCTCGTGACAGTCGAAGAAGTACTAAACAAGTTCCTTTTCCATTGAAAGGAGATACGCATAGGGATTGTCTCTCAGAGAATCCTCCTTGTCAACGTTATACATGGCTTTGGTCACTATTAGAGAGAGACCGGCACCTGCCAGAAGAGCAGTTGGCACAGACAGCCCACCGGTTACCAAGATTGAGGTCGATGTAGCCGAAAGGAAAGCGACCTTCAAGAGTCCATCGGCCATCCATCGAATGCGCCGCCCCTTCAGCGCCCGTTTTAAGTTGCCGACAGCGGGCGTGACCTCGTTTCTGTGGAGATCGACGATGCGCTGACGCAGTGCCTCTATTGGGAGATCCGCGTCAATCGTTGAGGTTAACTGTTCTATCTTCGTTCTGAACATTGCCAGTTCGTCGCTGTGCCTCTCCCTAAACTCTATTATCCGCTCAACCGGCGTATCCGGCGCGATTACCATCTTCTCGATCGCTAACTGGCCAAGCATTCCAGGGGCCAATTGTCGGGGCATGTTCCGGCGTCGTCCGAAAGCCTGGTATTCGCGCGCGTGTCTCTCCAATGGCGAGATGAACCGAGGCAGTTGAGCGTCAAAGCGCATGGCAACAGCAAGCCGGTCGGCTGCGGAAAGCGAAGTAAGCAGTCCCGCGCCTACTCTTTCGGCGAGACGAGTGGCAAGAAGAGTCATATAGTAATTGGCGAAACTATCGTTGACTTCAAGCCACTCCGAAGAAGAATTCCATCTGCAATTCAAGTCTTGCAGTAGGTAGCGAATTTCGCTGGGAAGCTTTTCTGGATGTATCCTAGCGAGTCGTCCGATGGACGTCGGCAGACTATCAACGTGCATGTTGGAACGCGGCCCTCCATTGCCGAAGGAAAGCATTTCCGCACCTTCTTCCGTGCCAAGATATACCAGCACGTCATCCGCAAGATCTTCGACCTCATACATATCGGAACGAACACGAAGGGGTACTAGGAAGCCTGCGTCTTGGAGGGCACGACCGGTCTCGGTAGAGTATGGCGTGGCAAAGGATTCGGGAACAATCGTGCGCACGGAGTCCCAATAGAGCATGGATGTCTTAAGCCATGTCTCGTTTGTAATGTCGATCCACGGATAGAAGAGAGCTTGCGACATGAATCAGTTCCTTTCTGGCAGCCTTCGCTGACCTCCTAGCACAGATGGACTATTCCCGCGGCATCACGCATACTGCGAACCTTTTGGCAACCGCAAGACTCTGAACGCATGCATTACACCTCTCACAGGCTTTCCTGAGAACCTTACAAGCCAGTTCAGGAGGCAACTACCTGACAATATCGTTCCGTACGGACCCGACGCGAAATGAATTCCGGCGCGACGTATCTATTACCATAAGTGCGCATCTTGTCCAATGAACACAGGACTAACCATCTGTATATAGTATACAGATAATTTGTAAAATACAAGACTAACGTGGATAATTTGTATTTGCCATAGATTCCACCTGGGCGCCCTTCCATTTCAGTCGTCTGCCATGTTGTTGTAACCCCTCATCTGCGGTGCGCCGCAGCCGTTATCGCCGGCGTCAGAAATAATGCCGTGGTTTATTCACCGAATCGCGACGACGGTGCCGACACACTCTGCCTCATATCGGATAACCGTGGGGGCCAGACCACGCCACCTTTTCGTTTCAGCCCCGCAAAAAGAGTTAAGATTCTTCCATTGTACAACCGACGAGGAGTTTGTCATGCCGCACGCCGTTTCCAGAAGATCGTTCTTGGCTTCCGCCGCCGCAATCGGTGCCGTCGCCTCCTCCGCCGCTACCGCGACCGAAGAGAAACCCATCCAGGGCTTCGAGGACACGGCCAGCAACACGGTGAAGGACAAGGCGTGGGTGCCCGTGTCGGACCGCAAGGTGCGGGTTGGCATCGTCGGGTACGGCCTGTGCAAGTTTGGGGCGGCCTTCGGATTCCAAGACCACCCGAACGTCGAGGTTGTCGCCGTCAGCGACCTCTTCCCCGACCGCTGCGCCGCGCTGGCGAAAGCCTGCCGCTGCGAGAAGACTTATCCCTCCCTGGAGGAACTGGTCAAAGACCCGGCTGTCGAGGCGGTTTTCGTCGCCACGGATGCGCCCAGCCATTGCCGTCACTGCATTGAAGTGTTAAAGCACGGGAAGCACGTCGCCTCGGCTGTGCCGGCAGTGTTTGGCTCGCTCGAGGACGCGGAGCGGCTGTACAACGCCGTGAAGTTCTCCGGCCGGAACTACATGATGTTCGAAACCAGCGCCTTTCGTGACGACTGTTATGCCATGCGGAAGATTTACCGCGCCGGCGGGTTTGGCGAACTGGTCTACAGCGAGGGCGAATACTTCCACTACCTCGACAAGCCGCTGGACTCCTACAAGGAGTGGCGCAAAGGGTGCCCGCCGCTCTGGTACCCCACCCACTCCACGGCCTACCACGTCTGCGTGTCCGGCGGCGCATTCACCGAAGTCTCCTGTTACGGCATGCCCAGTCACCTGGAATACTTGAGGAAGGAGGCAAACGCCTACAAGAACACCTTCGGCACGGAAATCGCCCTGCTGCGCACCACCGAGGGCGGCATGTCGCGCATGCTCATGAGCAAGGACACTCCCGGCCACAACGGAGAGGTGGGCCGGGTGCGCGGACAGAAAGGTTCCATGACCGGTATGGTCTATGACGGCATCGTGGACATATCGGCCCTCGATCTGGCCAAGCCGCCCCTGCCGCCGGGCATGGAAGCGGGGGGACACGGCGGTTCCCACGGCTATCTCTGCGAGGAGTTCATCACCTCCATCCTTCAGGAACGGACCCCGCTGGTGAACATTGCATGGTCGCTGAACATGACCGTTGCGGGCATTGTGGCCCATGCATCAGCGTTGAAAGACGGCGAGTCCCTAAGAGTGCCGCACTACACGCTGTAGCGGCCGTTTCCTTTTGGAGCGCGGGGCAACGCCACGCCGGAGGCGGACAAGCCGCCGCTTTGGCTTGGCGTGCGAAAGGCGCTCCAGCTATATACCCCCGACCGTTTTCAGGAACAGCGCCACATTGTTGTACCCGTGTTCAATGGCGCAGGCCGTCGGGGTGCGTCCCTTGTTGTCCCGGACATCTGCGCGCGCTCCCAGTTCTGCCAGCGTCTTGACGGCTTCAACTTTCCCGGTGATGGCGGCAAAGTGCAGCGCGGTGCTGCCGTACTTGTTGATACAGTTCATGTTTGCGCCGTTCGTGGCCAGGGCCTTTATCGTGTCGCAGTGGCCCCCCATTGCGGCGGCCATAAGGGGGGTGCTGCCGATGTTGTCACCGGCATCTGCCTTCGCCCCGTGCATGATG
>CALDSM010000694.1 GCA_937923585.1 uncultured bacterium | reverse complement strand
GGGCCCGCATTCGGGCTCCAGTTTCGACGGTGCGCGGCGCATGGCCAGCGGCTGGGTCTTCGGCACGGGCGTTCCCTTGACGTTCTCGTGGCACCCCACACAGGATAACTGTTCGCCCGGGAACGCGAAGGCGGACGAGCGCATGGACTGCACGGCCATGTAGTTTTCGTCGAGCACCTGGAAGATGAGCATTTTGCCCACGGGCGCCTCAAAGTAGGCGCTGCCGTCCTCCTCAACGGGCACGACGCCCAGCGGGACGCGCGGCGTGTTCTCGCGCTCGTAGCCGATGAGCGGCTCGCCCATGGCATGGTTCGTCTTGGGGAAGTTCTGTACCACCCGCAGCCACTTGATTTTGGTGTCCTTCGGGAAGGGCAGGTCGGCGTCGTACACGTTCATCACCGCGATGGTCGCCTTCGGCCCGTCCTCCGCGTCCTTGGGCCGTAGCTTCGACGGGATGACGGTGGGACAGGGCCGCGCGCGCAGCGGGATGGGGTTGACGATGCGCAGTCGCTCATCCTGTTTGCAGGGCAGCGACCGCAGGTCGCACAGGAGTTCCTTGTTGCCGTAGCGGTCCACCAGCGCCATGTTCTCCCACACGTTGCACAGGTAGAAGTCCTCGCTGAGCGGCCACGGCGTGCCGTACTTGTAGTGGCGTCGTCCGGGTGTCTCGGTCTCGGGGAAGGGTTCGTCCGGCGTGACGCGCTGGATCTGGCCCATGTGGTGGTCGTCGTCCTTGCGCAGGTCGAGCATGCACAGCGAGCCGTAGATGGAGCCGTGGTGCGGCGCGGCCGTGAACATATACAGCGGCGAGTTCGGAATCGCGCGGATGCTCATCTCCACCAGTGGCGCACCGAAGCGGCTGTCCCATTCGCGGCCGTTGTCCACGCGGTACGGCGTGTGGTCCGGGAAGGTGTCGTAGGGCAGGGGATAGTTGCCGTGCGGCGCCCGGGGATTGGTCCCGTCGGGGTTGGCGACCCAGAACCGCGTGCCCAGGCAGTTCTCGCGGTCCACATAGTCCCAGCGCGTGTAGACCAACTGCCCCTCGTTGTTTACCGACGGATTCCACTCGCTGGTCTCGAAATAGCTCATGGGCGTGATGTCCGCGCCGTCGTCCTTCATCGAGAACAGCGTGTAGCTGCGCACCTTGAGGTATGCCGCAAAACAGCGAATATAGCCGCCGCGCCGTTCCGACACAAACGCGATGCGCCCGTTCGGCAGCCAGCACGGGCTGAAATCGTTCACGTCACCGTCGGTCAACTGCCGCAGGTCGGTGCCGTCCACATTGACGGAGAACAGATGGAAGCATTTCTTCTGCGAGTAAATCCAGCGGTGTTCCGCGTTCTCGGTCCACGCAAAGACGATGCGCTTGCCGTCATAGGAGAGATCCGGCGTGGCGAAGGCGCCGTAGTCCAGTCTCGTGCCCTGCAAACGGCCGTTCTGCACCACCGAATCGGCCAGCACGTTGACGACCTCGGGTTGGGTCTTGTAGTTGCGGACAATGTACAGCCCGCCGCCGGGCAGTGCATTGAACCCGAAATACTGCGTGACGAAATGTCCGCCCTGCGGGTCCGCCGTTTCCGGATTGGACCGCACCGAACCCTCGAAGGTGCCCCGCGCCACGCAGAGAATGTCGTCGAAGTCCAGCAGCGGGTTTGCCAGCGCAATGTTGCGCCGCAGGGCGCAGGCCGCCAGGTAACGTCCCATGTACTCCGTCCCATTGGTCCCATTCTTTAGCGCCCGTAAATCCGCCGCCACTGCCTCCAACCCGGGTGTGCCACCTGCCCGTGTCAGGTTCCCCAGCAGCGCCTCCGTCCGCCGCAGCACGGTTCCCAGCGGCCCGCCGTCCGATTCCTGAATGAGCGCCTGTGCGTCGTAAACCTCTACCGCCAGTTTCTCCGGCGTCGGTCCGCCGGGCCGGTGTTCGGGATACTCCTTCTTGCCCATCCATGCGAAGTCATAGCTCCACTCGCGCAGCACGGCGTCCGTCACCGCATCCGCCGCAACCGTCTTCAGGTTCAGCCGCTTTGCCGTAGCCGCCAGCGCGGCGCGCAGGGGCGCCGTGTCTTCCGCCTCGGGCAGCGGCTGCAACTCCGTCGGCATGCCGCCGGCAATCTCCACGCCGTTTTGGAGGAACACGGCCTGCCGCGCCTTGAACTGCCCGTCACACTTGCGCGCTGAGGCATCCTTGCCGGCCGCGTCGGCGGCAAAATGCCACAGGCCGAGTGTGGCATCGTCGGTCGTCGCTTCCGCGATCCCTGCGTCCATTGTGCGCGCCGTGTTCGAGATGCGCAGGTCATCCATCAAACCGTTGCATCCAAAACCGCCCTCCACCAGACCGCCGACCGACAGCGCACCGGGCACGCGGGTCTGATTCGCAACGGTCACCGCGACGGACGCCTTCTCCGCGCCGTCCACAAACAGCCGGTAGCGGTCCGGCTCCATGACCAGCGCGACACTGTGCCATTGCCCGTCCGCGACGGGCACGGTGGTGTGCACGTGGTCAGGCACGCGCCCCGGCACAAAGGCATGCACCGTGCCGTCGCCCGGCATGGTGAAGATTTCCCAGTGGGTGGCCGAAGCCTTGGTCTCGTTGGCGACGAGGATGTTGTACTGGTCCTTGCCGAGGAGCTTGACGCGGCATTCAACGGTGACCGGCAACGTGCTCCACGCCGGGTCCGGTGCGACGACGAGCGTGCCCTTTCGCGCGTCGAAAGCCTGTCCGAAAGCGCCCTCTTGCGGTTCCGCGGCGAAACACCGGGACGGAAACGCGACGAAAAGGACAGTTGACAAAAGCAGGGCCGTGCATAACTTCTTCATGGGGACATCCTGTGCGTGTCTGGTTAAGCCTGTGGATAGTCTACCAGACTTCACGGGAGGCGCGACACGGCCGATTACTGCCGGGTCACTTCCTGCTGGATGATGCCTTGGCGGCCTGTTCCCGCGCGTCCAACTCCTCCAGCGTCATTGGGGGTTTGGCGGCCCAGTCCGGCTGCGGCGGGCGATTGTGGGTCGCGCCCGGCCTGGCGTACCAGTAGGTGACCACGGCATAGTGCAGCAGGTTCCACGGGTTGCGGATGTCCACGCCCGGCGAAGCCTCCATGTCGAAGCGCAGTCGGGTGTCAAAGGGAATGGCGTCGAGCACCCGCGAGCGCGTGCAGACGTTGTAGCCGCGCGGATTGTCCGGATTGCCGATGCGGACATTCGACAGGAACGGCGAGGAAAACGCGTCCGCGCCCGTGGGCACTTCGCCGCCCGCCCAACCATAATAATCCTCCGAACCGGTGCCGAAGTGGCTGGGAAACTTGCGCCCGTCATGATCGTCGTCCACGTAGATCTTCTCGTCGCCCTCGCCCCACCACCCCGTGCCGGGACTGAGCACGGTCCAGGCGTCGCCGACGTATACACCCCGTCCCTGGATGTCCACAAAGTTCCAGTCCAGAAACGGCGTGCCCGGAACGGGTTCGTCCGTGCGCCAGTGCGCGTGAAAATGCATGGAGCGGGCTTCGTCCCAAGCCTCTTCGGCAACGCGCACACGCAGCGCCGCCTCCACCGGTGTGGGGCCAAGATTCTCCAGCGCAATCTCCGCGCCGCTTTTGTAAGGCATGACCCAGCGGCAGGTCATGGTCCCGCCGACGGCAACGCTGCGCTCCCAGGTGTGGAAGGGATTGACGCCGTTCCCGCTGCAGAAGAAGTCGCCCGCGGGCACCCACACCGTCTCCTCGCCGTCGCAGGTCATGCGCAGCACAGTGGACCGCAGCCGTTGTGTGCGGTCCATCGGGTCCAGCCGCAGTTCCATGTGCCGCACGGCGTGGTTTCCGTCCGGCAGGCGCAGCGTTTCCCGCTTGCCGGGCGCAAGGCTTCTGTCCAGCGAGAGCACCGTGCCGCCTTCATGCTCCGCCGCGGCTTCCAGTGCGTCCCCGATCGTTTTCAGCACGGGCCGGGCCTCCGCATACGCCTTTGCGGTGAATGATTCGACGGGCGTGCCCGCCGGATAGGCCCGGTAATTGACAATGTTGTAGAAGGGCTTCTGGTCCAGCGTGACCTTGCAGGCCTTTGCGAAGGGGATGGGCAAATACAGGTCTCCGGCCCGCGCCGTGTATTGCGCAAAGGGCTGCGGCACGGCAAAGGAATTGCGCTTCGCCGGCGCGCCGTCGTATTCGCCCCGTGTCAGCAGTTCGATGAAGTTTTCCCGGATGACAGGCTCGTTTGCGTCGTCCAGGTAGATGCGGACGTTCGGGCCGCGATGGTTGCCCAGGTCATAATAGAAATGGGGCGTCCAGAGCTTGGTCAGGCAGCCGGGGCCGTCATGCTCCATGATGACCCATTCGTTGCGGCCGCCGTTCCTTTCCTCACGAATGAAACCCACACCGTCGCTGTCTGCAAACCACCCTTCCGAGCCCCGCGGCGGAACGGAGGCGCGGTTGTAGCTGCTGGCCTGAAGGCAGCGGTACTCCGGGTCGGGCAGTTTCGTGACCTGTTTCCTGTCTGCCATTTCGCATACAAGGGACTCAAGGGTCACCGCCTGGCCAAGGCGGGACAACACGGTAAAGACCATCAAGAAAAGAAGCGGTGCAGACCGTCTTATCATGTTTTGTCCGCCATTTAAGGTTGAATGGTCCGTGTTAGGCGAAGATCTTTGCCAATCCACAGGCCCATGCCTGAATCTGTTCCAGATTCTGCCGGTCGTCTTCCTGCATCCCGCGCGACTTGTTGTCTTTGAGCAGATTCTCCAGGCGTTTGGAGGCGCCCCAAACCACCGCGTCGTACAGGGAAGGACTTATACCCGACGCATGATTTAGCGTTAGCAGAGAATTCCTGCCGCGACAGCATCGCTTCGGTTCCCAGGGCGATTTCCGCCGTGTAACCATGGTGAGCGCACATGCGGCCAAATTCCGTCTTCCCATGGACAGATGCTGACCAATCCAATCCGGGGCGATCGCAGGCGCACTTAGGGCATGGGCGCTGCGATGCGCCTCACCTGCTTCGGCTTATCCACCCACGGCGCGTCGCCGTAGAGTCCGGCCTCATTCACGTCAATGGGCTTGAACCCGAGTTTGAGCGCGGGGGATTCGGGCTTGAGCCGGAAATCGCGGTGTTCCGGATCCACGAAGAGGGGATCGGCAATCACCGAATGCTGGTCGAAGCCGGCGGCCTGCCAGTCGGCAAACGACTTTCCCGCGAACTCGGGCGTCTTGCCCGAGGTGTCCCAGTACAGGTTGTTGTCCATCGCGAATTTGCCGTTGCTCCAGTTGCTGCCGAGCAGGCGGCCGTTGTTGTAGTAGACGATGTTGCGCTCGAAGAAGAACGAGGTGTGCTCCTCCTGCCGGGAGCGGATGATCTGCTCATTGTGGGACAGCGCGAAGATGTTGTTGACGACGCGGTTTTCCTTGCCGTAATGCTGGTGGAATCCGCCGCTCCAGGTGTTGATGACCACGTTGTTTTCCAGCAGCACGTCCGTGCTGCCCTCGTCGGTGTACATGCCCCAGCCGCACGAAACGACGGGGTTGGACCTGATGTCGTGGATGTAGTTGTTGCGCAGCACCGTGCCCGGTGAAATGCCGAGCGTGTAAATGCCGCCCATGTCGCTCAATTGCCCCTTGCCCAGGTCGTGAATGTGGTTGAATTCGACGGTGTTGTGGTTGGCCGAACTGGGGTCGTAGCCCCAGGACCAGCCGACGGACATCCCCGAATAGCGGAAGTCGCAAATCTCGTTGTGCGTGACCTTGTTGTTGGAACTGCGGCCAATCCACACGCCGATGCTGCCGCGGTAAATGAGCCCGCCTTCGTGGAGGAAGCAGTTGTCCACGGTGTTGCCGCCGGAAACCTCGTTGTCCGAGGCCGGATTGCCGCATTCGCCCATGCGCACCGCGCCGCCGCCCAGGTCGTACAGTTCGCAGTGACGCAGGACGTTGTTTTGGCAGCCGCTGCGGAACCACAGGCCGTAGTTGCCGACGTGGCCGATGAAGCAGTCTTCGACGGTGCAGTTGCGCGCGCCGACGCACTCAAAGGAGGCCGGAAGGGAGACTTCGGCCTGACTGTCAGCGTGGCCCTGCGGCTCGATGGCCTCCTCCGCATAGCGCAGGTCAAGCCCGCGGAAGGCAAGATGGTCCACAAACGCGCCTTCGGCCGGCCTGCCTTTCAGGATAACCAACTGCCGCGCCACGGGCGCAATGATGGTGGCGTTCTCCAGCGTTTCGCCGGGCATGGGCATGTAGTAAACCTTGCCCTCCTTGTGGCGCAGGCACCATTCCCCGGGCTGATCGAGGCCGTCCAGCAGGTTTTCTACGTAGTAGCGCTGATCCGGATTCCAGTACGTGAAGAACCACGGCGCCGCACCGGTGAACTCCACCGTGCGCTTCTCCGCGTCAACGGCTTTCACGCGGTGCAGCGAGGTTTCCCAGGAGTGAAACACGGTAAAGACCGCGTCGTCCAGTCCGGTCCACGGCTGGATGTCGCCTTCGCGGAATTTCAGGATGGAGGAACTCTTTGCCTCGCCGCCCTTGCCGTCCGGCACCATCACCGCACCGTCCATGTAGAAAAAGTCCGACTTCTCGGGGTAGTCGCCGAAAGGATGCGCCGCATTCGGCGTGCGCGCCGGCATGCGGCGCTCGCCGTTCACCCAGATCGCGCCGAAGTCCCACTTGCCCGCCGCCACGTCCGGCACCTCCGCCACCCATTTATCCCCGTCCACTATCCACCCCGTAATCTTCTTTCCACTGTGAATCACTGGGAGCGCCGGCGTCCCCGCCGGCATCCCCTCTTCCTTAACCCCCTCATACGAAACAGGCGCCTCCGCCGTCCCCGAATCTTCCGGCGTGAACACGATGGGCTCGGCGATGAAGTATTCGCCCGCCTGCACCCGCACCCGCACCGGCCCGGTGAGCCCGCCGGGCTGCTGCTTCAGCTTGCGGATGGTGTCGCGGGCGCCGGTGACGGTGGCCAATGGACCATCCGTAGCCGCCGTATTGGGAAAGTCGAGCCGGCCCGACCAGGCATCGTTGCCCTTCGGCGACACGTGCAGCGTGAGGGTTTCCGCAAGGGCTGGAATTGCTGAAAAGGCCAGCGCCGCGACAAAGGCAAGAATTGCTGTACCACGCATGCTCGAATCTCCCTAAATGTGTGCTACCACTGTTTCTGTTCGATGCCGCCCGTGGGGCCCGTAGACCAGTTGGCCCATTTCACGCAAGGGCCGGACACGGTCACGCCGGGGCCGGCATCAACGTTGCCCAAGGCCACATAATACGCTTTCGCATGGCCTTCAGGATAGGCCTCCATGAACCGCGTGTTCTCCACGTGGCAGCCGCGCAGCAGCGACACGAATTCATGATCCTGCGCGTCGAAGGCGTTTGTGACGGTGCAGCCGCGGAAGATCTCGCGGGTCGTCCCGCCGTCAATCCAAAGCGTTCGCGTGCCCGTGGCGCGGATGGTGCAGTTCTCGTAGAGGATGTTGTCGCCGCCGCCGCACTCGATGACCGCCGCACTGCGATAGACACCCTTGCCCGGATATTCACGATCCTCGAAAAGACAGTTGCGGTACTGTGTCGCCTTCTCGGGATCGGGCGAGCCCGCCCCGTGCACGACACTGCCATAGAAGGCGCACTGCTCGTAGCGGATGCCCGGTTTGTTGGTCCAGACGGAAAAACTGGTCGTGCCCCACATGGTGCAGTCCACAAAGCGGGTGTAGCCGCCGTCGCCGCTGTCCGACACCACGCCGCAACCGCCGTTGTTGATGAACTCGCAGTGCACAAACAGGCCGTCGCGGCACACGGAGTCCTCGGCCTCGATGTCGAGCCCGGCAGTGGGGGAGGACGCAACGCCGCCGCGTCCCGTGTGGTTGAACTGCGAATTCACCACCGTCATACCGCGGCCACCCACCCACGACAATCCCTGCCGCCCGTTGTATTCGCTGCGGATGTTGCGCAGCAGGTGCGGCGTCGGCGGGTCGGTCTCTTTCAATCCGGTCCATCCGGCGATGATGCCGTCGAGCCCGTGGTGGTGCGTGTGGATGTTCTCCATCAGCACCTGGGAGTTGCCGTACATGCAAATGCCATAGCCTTCCATCTGGCGGCCCGTGTCGCCCCACTGCCCGCCGAGGATGAGACTGCCGTTGTTTCCGTCCAGTTCGAGGTCGCGGACGATGGCGTTCCTGCACTCGCGAAGGCTAATCATGCTGCCGACGGACACATGGCAGTCGCGGTCCAGGAAAGGCATGGCCGGGTCAATCCGCTCGCCGGTGGACTTGTCGAAACTGCCGTAGTGCAGGCCGGGGACAAGGCGAAGTGTGGCGCCGTGGCCGTCAATCACCACCCCGTCCAGTCCGTTAAGGTCAAGAATGCGCTCGGCGCGGTGGTAGGGATACTTGCCATCCTCATGCGTCTGACCGCCGACTACATAGGTGCCCTTGGGGATGTTGAGCACGCCGCCGCCCGCCTCGGTAAGCGCCTTGGCCGCGGCGCGGAATGCGGCGGAGTCGTTCGTGGTGCCGTCGCCTTTCGCGCCGAAATCGCGCAGGTCGAAGGCCTTGGCATTGGCCGGGATGCAGGGCTGCCAGAAATCATCCGCTCGGGAAAGGGCGGAGAAAAGCAGAAGGACGAGAAAGAGGTGTTTGGTCATGGGGCGTTCTCCGGCAAAGGATCAGGCACCGGTAATGGTGAAGGTCTGTTCGAACCACCCGTCGCCGTCCTTCACGCGGACGGTGAGCTTGTGTTCGCCCGAGGGGATGACCTTGTCCGAGTCGTTGTCCTCAGTGCCGACGAGATAGGGCGGGCCGTCGCACTTGTTCACGGGGTTGTCGTCGAGCATGATTTCCATGGGACCCAGTGGCAAGCCGTCCACCCAGATGCGCAGGCGCTCGTAATGCTGGTACTTGATGTCGGTGCCCGAAGAGCGCGACAGGTAGATGCCCTTGCTGCGCGCCGGGCGCAGCCGCGCATCCTCATTCCACCACTGGTTCACCGCTTCGCCGCTGGCGAGCAAACGCATAGTGCGGCGATCCTCGGGACGGCCCAGCACGCGGCCGTCGGCCTGATAGACGTACACGCCCGCCGCCCCCTGGTCATACACCTGTTTGGCGCGCCAGAGGAACGGGCCCGGCATGGGCAGGCCCCAGTCAAGCCCTTCCAGTGCGGGCAGCAGCACGCAGCGAGTGCCCTTGACCGCCTCAAAATACGGCGTCATGTCTATGTGCATGTGCCGGCCCTGGATGTTGCCGGGGCAGAGATAGTCCACCCAGCCCTCGCGCGCCCAGCGCGCATAGTCGAAGTTCTGCCAGGAGCGCACGCCCGTGCCGGGAAAGCGCGTGAGTATGGCGACATGACCGCCGCGCTTCGCGCCGTACGCATCGGCCAGCGCGCGCAGCGCGGCCATGAAAGTGTTCGCCGTTTCGGGGACGTCTATGGTCTCCGGATAGCGGCAGTAGTCAATGGACAGCGTCTCCGCGCCCGCCTCCAGCGCCTCGCGGTAGAGCGAGAGCGCGTAGTCGCGCACCTCGGGCACCTCGAAGCGCAGCGCATGCGATCGCATCCACTCGGGATGGGCCTTGGAGAAGTCCCCCTGGAGCGGCGAACCGGGATAGCAGTTGCTCGCGCCGAAGTTGGCCACGGCCTGCATGCCCAGTTCGCGGCAGTACCGGAGTGTCGCGTCAAGCGCGTTGGTGTACTGCTGCATGCGGCCTACATTGTCCGTCGTGGGGCGCGGGTCGCCGGGCACCGGGTCGCCGATGGTGGAGTAGAGCAACTGGTCGGCTGCGCGCGTCTCGAACACGTTCTTCATGCCGAAGCGCCCCAACTGTGTGTCCACGAAACGGATGCGCGCGTCCTGGAACGCGGTGAGCACGGCCCGGTGTTGCAGCGTGTCCTGCACATTCTCCACGAAGGCCCACGAGTAGGGCTCCCAATAGCCCGCCACGATCTTGTTGACCGTGCCGAACTGCGCGTCGAGTTTTCCGCGCAGTTCAGGCGACAGCGGCACCAGCTTGATGTAGTCCAGTTCGGCCGTGGAATAGCCCGTGTAGCCGTGGCCGCCGCGCAGCACGATGTGCTGGCGGTCCATCGCGCGCCAGTTCCACAGCACCTCCTGCCGGTCGTGGGCGGAGCCGACCGAATCGGCGCGTTCATCGCCGCTCAGGCGCAAGAGGATGCCGTTGTGCCCAAGCGTGCATGCGAAGACGGCGTAGTCGCCCTTGAGGTCGAGCGGGTAAGACAATTGCGGCAGGGGGGTGTTGGCGTCGGCGGGACGCCCGAGCAGATCGTTGCCCAAGGTCTGCGCCGTGCTCCCGTCAAGACCGCTGCGCACCCACCACTTGCCGGGGCCGGGATCGGCGTCTTTCGTAATGGCGGTGGCCTGAAAGACTTTCGACCAGTCCTCCAGGTACACCACATCGCGTTGGTCCGCTTGAAGCCGCTGCACCGATGAGGCCAGTTCAGCGCCGTCAGCGTTGCGCACCACGATGCGAATGTCGGCGTTGACCTGCCCGTCCGGCTGTGCCTCAGGATAGGGATTGAACACGACCGTCCGGGTCAGTCCCGCCGCGCCGCGTTCCATCACGCGGCCTGCGGCCCAGTCCGTCCAGTCGGAATCGGGCGCCAGCGCCAGCGCCGTCTCGGAGACGAGCGGCGTGACCCGCGCAGGCTTCCAGTCATCGGCGTCGGCCGGTGACCATGAACAGTTCACCGACACCACATCAGGCGCATCCGCGGGAACTTGATAAGAGACACTGAAACAACGCGTGATCGGATCAACGGTCACATCCGCAACAGCCGCACCGGCCAGTGCCATGAGAACAACGAGCATCGCTTTCACAACAAAGTCTCCTCTTTAGCGGACCCCGCGTCCGTCCTTCATTTTGCACATTCGACAAGGGTATACCACCGCCCAATCCACTGCAAGACGCTATGTAGTGCGTCCCGCGGTCTCTCACTTCTGCATTCTACGGTCCTTTGGTTGCTGTTCCGTGTCCGTCCGTGTTTGTCCGTGCTCCCCGCCGGTGTGCACAGTTCCCAACCGCATCTGCTATCATGCCCCTCCAAAAGGAGACCCAACATGAAGAACCTGCTCGGAATACTGGCCATGATGTGTTTGCTGACCATAACCGTGGAAGCGGAGAGGAAGCCCGTGCCGGTTCCGGACGGCATACAGGTGGAGTTGGTGTGGCCCAACGGCACACCCGGCAAACTGGGCGATGAGGACGCGGACAAGCCGACCCTGGCCGTCTTCCCCGCACCCAAGGACATCGCCACCGGCGCGGCGGTGATTGTGTGCCCCGGCGGCGGCTACGGCGGCCACGCCATGGGCTATGAGGGCTATGAGGTCGCCCAGTGGCTCAACAAACACGGCGTCGCGGGATTCGTGCTCCGCTACCGTGTTGCACCCTATCGGCATCCGGCCCCGCTGTCCGACGCCCAGCAGGCCGTGCGCATCGTGCGCACCCGCGCGGCGGAGTGGGGGATAGACCCTGCCCGTATCGGCATGCTCGGCTTCTCGGCCGGCGGCCATCTCGTGTCCACGGCGGGCACGCATTACGTGGAGGGAGACCCCATCGCCGCCGACCCGCTCCTGAAAGTGGGCACCCGGCCCGACTTCCTGATACTCATTTACCCGGTCATCACGTTCAAGGAGCCCTATGGGCATCAGGGCTCCTGCAAGAACCTTCTGGGCGAGAATCCCGACCCGGCACTGGTCCAGTCGCTCTGCAACGATGAGCAGGTCAACGACAAGACGCCGCCGACCTTCCTCGTGGCCAGTTGGGCGGACACGGGTGTGCCCCCCGAAAACAGCATTCAGTTTTTCCTGGCGCTGCACAAGGCCGGCGTGCCCTCCGAAATGCACGTCTACGAAAAGGGACCCCACGGATTCGGCATGGGCCGCGGCGACAAGGTTCTGGAGACCTGGACCGGCCACTGCATGGACTGGATGAAAGGCCGCGGCCTGATGGGAGATGTCGGGAAGTAGCCCCACTGGGAGCGCCGCCTACTGGGAGCGTCGCCTACTGGGAGCGCCGGCGTCTCGCCGGCTGTCGTCGCAGTAACTCCGATGGCCCGTTCATGCCGGCAATTGCAGCGTAAAACTCACCACGCCCGGCGTCGTTTCATCGAACGTCACGTCGCCGCCGTGCGCACGGACGATTTCCCGTGCCAGGCTCAGTCCCAGTCCCGTGCCCTCCCCGTTTCCGGCGCTGT
Organism: uncultured bacterium; assembly: GCA_937923585.1. Lineage (GTDB taxonomy): Bacteria > Hydrogenedentota > Hydrogenedentia > Hydrogenedentales > CAITNO01 > CAITNO01. The sequence goes on along the minus strand of CALDSM010000694.1, from coordinate 644 downwards.
CACCCTCGCGGGTGCGTGATGCGTCAATCCGGTAGAAACGCTCAAACACCCGCACGCGGTCCCCCGGTGGAATGTCGCCGCTGTTCTGCACCGTACATCGGATTGCACCCTTCTCCTGCTTCAGGAACAGGCGAATCTTTCCGCCGTCGGGCGTGTGTTTTACGGCGTTCATGGCAAGGTTCTGCACCGCCTGCCGCAGCAGGTCGCCGTCGGCCGAGGCGGTCACACCCTCCTGTATCTTCGACTGAATGTCTAGTTTCGGCGCGAGGATGGTCATGTCCTCAACGATTTCCTTCAGCATTTCACTCATGTCCACCGCTTCGCGGTACAGTGTGATCTGGCCCGCGTCGGCGGTGGCGAGCAGCAGCAGTTTCTGCACGATGGACTTGAGCCGCTGCACTTCCTCCAGCAGGCGCGTGAGGGACTTTTCCTGTTCGGGCGCGGCGTTCTGCAATGCCTGTTCCAGTTCGCCCTGCAGGATTGTCAGCGGCGTCTTCAATTCATGGGCTGCGTCCGCGCTGAAACGCATGGCCTGCGTGAAGCTGCGCTGCAGTCGTTCCATCATGGCATTGAAAACAAGCAGCAGTTCCTGAAACTCAACGGCCCGGTCGTCGGGCGAGACCCGCTGGTCGAGGCCCTTGGCG
>CALDSM010000693.1 GCA_937923585.1 uncultured bacterium | reverse complement strand
CAGAACTCCGGGTGGCCTGCTTTCACGCGAAAACCGACCCGCTGGTCCACGGCAACATCCTGCAGATTGGTCACGAAATAGAGGTCCGCATTTGAAGTCCGGCGATGGGTGCAGACCAGGCCGTTGTTCGTCCGCGTTCCCGAGCGGACCAGGTCCGTATCCATGTCGGGCGGCACGCAGTGCCTGAGCGCCTTCACGAAGGGGTCAAAGACGGCGCTGCGGTATTCCAGAGGGTCAAGGCGATCCAGAACGGAGTCCATGAACCAGGTCTTCCCCTGTCCGCATGCGTGAACCGCTTCATCGTCCGCAACGGCGGACGTCCCGAACAGTTCCCCGACCAGTGACTTCACCTCGGCATCCTGCTCCGCATGCCGGTTCAGGCCGGTGCCCTCACTGGGCACGCGCTCCAGGGCAATCACGTGCCCGCCCTGACGCACATAGGCCGCAATCTGCCGCAGCGATTCCACCGGCAGCGCCGTGAGATTCGGCAGGACCAGCACGCGGTAGGTCATCTCCCCCAGGTGCAGGCTGGCACCATCCATTTCCATGTGATGCTGCAGCACGTCGTCATTGACGAGGTCAAAACCGTACCCGTTGGAACTCAGCAGCGCCCCCAGCCCGGCCCATTCGAAATCCCGGGTCCACCTTCGCGCATTGAACACGCTCTGCGTCCACTGGTTTGCCAGCGGCGAATAGAGCGCCACATCCGCCACCGGGTTGCCCTGCCGCAGCATCCAGCAGCATCGGGCGGTGTAGTCCGCAACGAGATGGTAATAAGACCACCAGATATTCTCCGGGCTGATGCGAATCGCCTCGTAGAACCCCCGTGTGGGCACAATCGTGCCCTGTTCCGGCGACGCGATAAATCCATGGTTGTAGAACTTGTTTGCCCCGGCACGGAGATACCCGTCAGTGGCGATCTTCAGTTCTTCGAGCGTCTCCCGGTAGGGCTCGTGATGCAGGAAAGTGAACGCCTCGGTGGTGACGACATTGCGCCCGTACAAATGCGCGCCGGAGGCGACATACTCCCGTGGCCCAATCCGCGTGTCATACCAGGGCACGGCATCCTTCTCGCCCGGTGTGATCTCCATTTCCGGTATGTCGGCGCGGCCTGCACCCTCGATGTTGTCCGTTACAAAGCCGTAGGGTTGTATCCGCCCCTTGACCCCGTGCGCCTTGCACCAGCCCAAGAAACTGCCGAAAAAGGCCTTCATCCCCTGTTCGTGCAGAAACTCGTTGATGTCGTACCGAACGCGCGGCGACAGATCGTCCACCTCCCACCACAGCGCGGGCAGCCACGGCACCAAGTCATAGCCCTTCTCCGCCTGGAAACTTTCAAACAATCCGTCTGTCCAATAGAGCCCATTCCGGAAGATGGGCACCTCAAAACTGTCGCTGAACAGTGACTCCACCGTCGTGCCCAGATGCTCCCCCAGCGCGGCGATGTACCGCTTTCCCAGCGTGTCACAATACCGCTCCATCGCCCCCTGGTTCAGATGGTCCACCGCATGGCTGTTGTCCCTTTGCGTGGACCAGAACGCCATGATCTGCCACTTCCCCTCCGGCACATCCCATCCGAGTTCCCGGCCACGCACAGAACCGGTCAGGTCCACCATCGAATCCGCCCGCAGTTTTCCCTCCTCCAGCCGCCCCGCAACCACCTTGAGCAGGCTGTCCTCTTTGCCGATCACCGGCGTGGAACGCGGCAGGTCGTCGGGATTCGGCGTGGCCTCCTCCGACAACGCCCCCGAGAATTTCCTCGGCCCGTCCACGCGCAGCATACTGGCAATCATCACCCTGCTCTGGTCCGCCTTCGGCACCCATGTCCCGCCCCATATCCAGCCGGGTCCGCCGAAGTTCAGCGACACTTCCAGCCCCCGCGCCTGCGCACGTTCCACGGCATACCGGAGCAGCTCAAAGTATTCGGGCGACAGGTAGTCGTGGTTCCCCTTGGTGTACACCGGCGGCATGGACACCTGTTCGACGCCCCCAATGCCCTCCTCCTGCATCTGGCCAAACTGCCAGTCAATGTCCTCTTTGGTCACCGCATTGCCCATCCACCACCAGCGGGTGTGCGGCCGGCACTCCACCGGCGGGCGGACAAATCCCTGCGCCAACGCATCGCCTTGCACCTGCGCCGCCGCACCCGTCCCGGCGAAGATTGCCGCAAGTGGCAGCACCGCAGCCAACAGAAGTCTGTGAAAACGTGTCATGCGACCGCACCCCGAAGCCGCCGAGCAGGGCGGATTTGTGTTCCAGGCCGAATTGTGTACACTACCCGGACCATACTGCACCGCCGCGAAGGCGGCGGTCAACGTCAACCAAGGAGCTTCGTGCCATGAACCTTTCCCGACGCCGGTTCCTTTCGGCCAGTTCGGCCGCCTTCCTCTCCGCCGTCGCCCTCGACGGCCCCAGCGCACTGGCCGCCGTCAAGCCCAGGCTCGGCGTCTGCGACTGGTCCGTTGGCTGCCTGGCCAACCCCGAGGCGCTGGACTTCGCCAAGAAGGTCGGCCTGGGCGGCGTCCAGGTTTCCTCCGGGTCCGGCAAGGACGAATGCGAACTGATGGATGCGGCGATTCGCCAGCAGTACAAGGACGTGACGGCCAAGACCGGCGTGGTTGCCTGCTCCACCGCCATGGGCTTCCTCAACACCTATCCCCTCGCCTCCGACCCGCGCGGTCCCCAGTGGCTGGAGCAGACCATTGACATCACCAAGGACCTGGACGCAAAGCTCGCTCTGCTTGCCTTCTTTGGCAAAGGCGACCTCCGGAAGGGCGACACCCTGAAGGAGAAGGACATTGACGTGGTGGTGCAGCGCCTCAAGGATGCGGCCCCGCGCGCCGAAAAGGCGGGGGTTATTCTGGCCCTCGAAAACATGCTCTCCGCGAAGGACAACCTCGCCATTCTGGACCGGGTCAAGAGCGACGCGGTGCAGATCTATTACGACATCTACAACACCAGCATCTCGGCCGGCTACGACTCGCCCGCAGAAATCCGCATGATGAAAGACCGCATGTGCCAGGTCCATTTCAAGAACGGGAAGGAATTCCTGGGCAAGGGCGACCTGGACATGCTCAAGATCCGCGACGCGCTCAACGACATCAACTACGGCGGCTGGGTTGTCCTGGAGACCTCCACCCCCACCGGCGACAAGGAAGCCGATTTCAAAACCAACGCCGACTTCGTCAAGAACCTGTTCGGCATGGCGTAGGCAACAGAGAAGGAATCAGAGCATGACCATCGAAAACACGCACGGCATGGAACGCCGGGACTTCCTGAGATCGGAAGAGCACACGTCTGAACTCCAGTCACGATCAGATCTCGTAT
>CALDSM010000692.1 GCA_937923585.1 uncultured bacterium | reverse complement strand
AGTTCGGGATAACGCGGGCGCGACCGCATGCCCTCCACCACGGCGCCGCGCACGATGTCCGGGAAGAGCCATTTCGCCTCGCCGTCGGAGGCAAAGAAGCGCTCAACGGTGATGCGGCCGAGGTCCACGCCGAACTCGCGGGCGCAGTAGTCTTCAATGTTCGTGCCGAGCGCCTTAAAGAAATGACCGTGGGCAAGGCCGAGCCCGTCGAGGGTCTCGTAGAGTTCGCGTCCGCGCAGGCCGCGCAGCCGCTCCGGGTCCTGGCCGAGAAAGCGCGTCTGTTCGCGCAGCAGGGTGTCTTTGTCATGCATGGGGCGGGTCTCCTTCTAGAGCAGCACCTGTACGGTCGCTGCGGTGGTGTCAACCTTGACGACGAGGCCGCGGCCGGCGCCCGTCGCGGGAACGGCCACCTTGCCGGCGGTGGCGGAGGCAACAATACCGATGGCGCCGCCGACGTCCGGCGCGTCGCCGGTGTAGGCGAACTCGCAGACGCCGCGCACGCGCACGGGAATGGCCGCGCTGTTGCGGTCGCAGTCCACGAGCGCCTGGCCGGCCACCACGTCGCCCGCGGCGGCGGCATGGTCAACGGTGTAGTTTCCGGTAAGGACAAGGGCGTCACCGCGCTTGACGGCGACGGTGCCGGTGGACGGGGTACGGCAGGTCACGATGAGTTCGGTGACGGGGCCGCCAATGTCTCCAAAGGCCATGATGGAATCTCCTATGGTGGGTTACTGGAAGCGCCGGCATCCTCGCCGGCTTCGGGGGGGGTGGAAAAACGAATGGGACAGACGAACAAGGACAAGGGGACTGGCACCGGTTTGCGCGCACGACGCGGATGCGCAGTGAGAACCGGAACGCAAACCGGTGCCTGTACCCGGCACGTGGGGGGGCACTGCCGGGCACAGACGCCCATTCTCAACCATGAACCTCGAAGAAAATGGCTGGAACCGGCGTCAGTCAAGAACCTAACCGCAGGCCGTAAGGGTGAGTGAAATGAAGCGCAGCGGAACGCAACGCACCGGTGTGACGCGCGGAGACGGTGCGTTTCGCGGCATTGCATGCCGCTCCACGGCACCCTACGAGACTTCGCGAATCAGGCGCAGCGCCTGCTCGGCGCGGGACTGGGCGGAGCTGCGCTGCGCCTCGTCTTCAAGGGCTTCGGGCCGCGACACGGGCTCGGGCGGGAAGGCGCGGTCAAAGCGCGTTTCAAACGCCGCCAGATGGCCGTGAATCTCACGCAGCGAAAGCGGTTCGAGCAGACGGCGCCACGCGGCGGCATCGAATGCGGGTCCGTCGAGTTCGCGGCCGAGCCCGCAGAGCCGGGCCACGGCGCGCTCGCGCGCCTCGGCACCGTCGCGCACGAGACCGGCCAGGCGGTCGGGCGCGGCATGCACCACGCGGCCCGCCTCAATCAGCGCGCGCACGCAGCGCGGCGGCAATCCTTCCATGCGCCGCCATTCGAGACGGCACACGCCCCGCGCGCCGTCGAGGCGCATCACGCGGGCATGGGCATCGCGCCGTTCCCAGGCATAGGCGCCCGCATCCATGCGGACGGCATCGCCGTCCTTCCGAAGCCAATGCAGGGCGTGGGGCGGCTTCTCCGCCGCCCACGCGCCGGGTTCGAGCGCGTCCGCGTCTACGCGCAGTCCGGCAAGACAGCCGTCCTGTTCCAGACGCAGGTCTAGATGCGGGCCTAGGGCGTCGCGGTGGCGGTGCAGGACGAAGCGGCCCTCGATGGGTGCGGCGTCTGCGGCGCGCGCGGCGGCGGCGTCAAGCGGTTCAACGGAAACAAGGGTCCAGAACATGGGCAGGGGTCCTTTCTTGTCCTTGGGCGGCTGTATTGCGGGGATATGCGCAGGCTTCCACGGACGAGCACAGGCAGACACGAACGAACACGGACGGGAATTGGAGCAGCCAGTTCTCCAATGATTCAGAGACCTCCCAAAACGAACCACCGACGGGAAGACGCTCCACAAGCGTCGGTCGCACGCTTCTGCACGTCCTGGCACAACGATCCGTGTTCGTCCGTGTCCGTCGGTGTTCGTCCGTGTCAGTGCCGCAGCATGCCCGGGGCGAGCGCGGCGGCGAGGCCGGCAAGGTTTGCGAGCAGGAGCAGCACGCCGCGGGCCAGGGTTTGTTCGAGACGCAGCACGCGGTCGCGAATTTCGTGGATGTCCTCGGCAAGTCCGCGAAACTCGACTTCGGCCGCGCGCTCAAAGGGACAACGGTCAGAGCAGCGGTCAGACATGGCGGAATCTCCTCTATCTATTTGTCCGCCCGGGCACAACGGCGTTACGTACCGCAGGCGTCCGGCCTGCCCTGGGTTCATTCATCCGCCCAGGGACGGCGAACGGTGGTCACTTCAATCGGTTTGTGGAAACGTTCCCGCGCCCATTCGAGCGCGCGGGCCGCGTTTACCGCGGCACCCCGCGGCACAAAGCCCGTGCCCTGCGAGCCCGCCGGCACGACGGAACCTTCGATCACCTCGATGACGTCGCGCATGATGAAATGGCAGGCCGCATCGCCGTAGCTGCGGCCGGGAATGTGGTCGCAGGCGCGCAGGTCGCGTCCGCACACGGAGCATTCGGGCACGCGGAACGAGAAGCCGATGGAGGTTTCGCGGTAGACGCCGCCCTCGATGTTGAGGATGAAGTCGCGGTTCTCGCCGGTGCGCAGCACGTAGACCTCGGGCCGCACCGACACACGGTCGGTGTCGCGGTGGATGCGCGAGCGGAAGAAGGTGCCGCGCGGCAGCGAACCGCGCAGGTCGTGGCGCTCCATGAGCGGACGGCCCGGCGTCATGCGGTCTATCTTCTCCAGTTCCTCATCGGGAAAGCGGCTGAAGTGGCGGTCCACCTGGTTGTGGCACAGGTCCATCTCGAACACGGCGAATTCGTCGGCGGTGAGCGGGCGCAACGCGTAGCGGTTGACACAGTCAAGCGTGTCGTCGCCCGCATCGGCGGGGTGGCGGCGCAGCCCGATGAGCGCGCCGGGATGGTGGAAGACAAAGGGTTCCAGTTCCATGCGGGGTTCTCCTGAGTGGATGTGACCTCGTTGACCTCGTTCCCAAGTTGTACTTGGGAACGAGGGGATGGGGGATTTAAGGCAGATCGGCGAGTGGGGTACTCTTGGGTCCCCCCTTGAGGGGGGTGGCCCGAAGGGCCGGGGGGTGTATGTCCGTGCGACGACCCTGCCCCTACCCCAAACCCAGCACCACGCGCGCGGCGTGGTCGTCCATCAGCCCCGCGTCGCGCAGGCGCAGGGCGTTGTCAATCTCCTTGGCGCGGGCCTCGGCCTCGCGCAACACGTCGGTGGTCCGGTTGCCGCCAAGTTTGACCCGGGCCCGCGCGGGCACGCCGCCGAGCGCGAAGTCGGCGTTGTACATGCGCTCGAGGGCCGCGCCCACGCCGCAGTTGACGGTCTCGACCTGGCGGTTGACGACCTCGAACTGGGCCGTGCCGTAGGTTTCGGTGGAACCGTAGTTGCGGCCCATGAGCACGGGCATCATGTGCAGGCCCGTGATCACCTGCTCCTCGACCGCCTTGTGATTGTCGTAGAAGCTCTGGCCGCGCTGGTCGCCCTGCAGCACCGACACGTTCACGTTGTCGCCGGTGAGGATGTTCTGGTCGGCGGCGAGTCCGGAAATCTGGTCGCGCAGGTTGGTCATGGCCGACACCATGCGGGCGCGGTGCGCCTCGGCGGTCTCACCCGGCATGCGGCCCTCGGGCGTGTAGCGCACGTGCAGCCGGCTCCAGCCGGTGTTGTGCGCGGCCCGCGCCATGTCTTCCAGCAGCCGCTGCTGGATGCGCACCACGAGGGGAATCGCGCGCAGCATCGAGCGGCCGTAGGGGTTGGTGCCGTCGCGGTCAATGGGGATGTAGATGAAGCGCTCCATCGGCAGCGCGACCGGCTCGCCGTCCGTGACCTGGTAGGCCTGCAGCCTGCCGTTCTCACGGCGGAAGCGGACGGTCCACACGTCCACCGGGGTCACATCGTGAATCCAGCCGCGGCCCCGGCCCGGCACCAGTTCGATGGCCGCCGCGCCGAAGGTGAACAGGGAACCGTAGAGCGTGTCCAGCAGCACGGCCATGCCCTCGCCGTCATGGGCGCGCTCGTCCAGCTCCTCGACCCGCCGCCGCGCCTCCTCCTCGGCGCGCGGCGAAGCCGCCTCCACAATCTCCACGCGCCGCTCGGTCTGGCACAGCCGCTTCCACGTCCACACCGCATCGGAAATGTCCGGCACGGCGTCGCGCAGAAACCGGTACGCCCGCAGCATTTCAAAGGGCGTTTCGTCGGGCAGCGGCAGGAAGTCGCGCCAGTATCCGCCCAGCCCGCCCGGCGTCTCCGGCCGCGACACGGACCCCGCGCCCAGCACCCGGGGCG